>WGBB01000044.1 GCA_015494505.1 Nitratiruptor sp.
AAATCGTCTTAGCCTCGTTGAGGCTGCTTTTTGCCGCAAGTTCTTTGAGCTCCTCACTCACCTCCAGCCCAGCACGTTCCACCTCTTCGATGACTCTTTTGGCTCTCTCGGCCTCGCGTTTTCTCTCCTCTTCATACGCTTTGCGCTCCTCAGGGGTCATGTCGGCAAGGCTTTCATAATTGCCGGCAGCCTCGAAAATGGTCTTCTCTTTTCTTCGCTTCTCATTTGCCTTTCGCTGCGCCTCGCGCGTCGGGTCCTTGTGCTCTTCGAGGATGCGCTTCGCTTCTTCTGGATTGATCTTGCCATTGTGCGTCGGTATCACCCCTTGCTTGACGAGCTTATTCACATACGCATGCGATCGCCCGATGAGTCTTGCAAATTTCCTTTGTGACACCAACATCACTAAAACTCCCTATCCATGGTAACTGTCAACGTTTCCACATTCCAAAATGTCAACCAAGTTGACACCCCAAAAACTATCCAAATCCCGCACTCGCAAGCGCCCGCAGGAGATTTCTGGCCAAACAGGACCCGCTCTATGTATTGCTTTGACGACTCTTTTCACTTCAATCTCCCAAGATAGTAGTCGAGATTGTGTTCGAACTCTTTGCCATAATTCTCTTCCACCTCTTTTGTGGCTTTATCGATAATATCTTTGTTAAACATCTGGGGATAGGAGAGCGTGCTCTTTGCCTCTATGGGTAAGCGCTCCTTGCCTTTTCGCATGAATACGCGCTTGTGTCCGCCGCTATCACGAGCTATAAAAGCGCTCTTAATAACTTTTCTACCGCTTCCTTTTTTGACTTTGACGCTCACGCCTTTACGCATTTGACGAGCTCCGAAGTGAATGAGATTGACCGGTCTTCCCGTGACGGTAAAACGCCACTCGACACTCCCCCCGTCCGACCCGCTCATGCGCTCTTTGATATGCCTTCTGAGAGTCTTGGCTTTGACATTGTATGTCTTACGCACCTCTTTTATGGCTCTGTTTTTGAACTTCGCACCCATTCTTTTGATGGTCCTACGCAATGCCTTGCGATAGATCTTTTCATCCAAAAGTCTCTCCAAGCCTTCAATGTTTTCAAGCCTCACATTAAATTTCATTGCACAAACTCCAAATCCCCTTTTGCAAAAAGCTCCGCAAGTCTTTTCGGTTCCAATATGCCCTTGAATCCGTCATCCGCCACAAATACGTTTTGCGTATCGTCGTATGTGCCTATTTTCCACTCTTGGCCTATTTTAATTTTTAGCCTTTTGGGGATATAGGAGAGATAGACCTGATTTTTTAGGAAATTGGCAAAGTTATATCTTTTTTCTATATCCGGATCGTGCAAATAGAAGATAATCGCTCTTTTGAGTTGTTTGTAGTCTATGTCGTTTTTGATTTTCGTGTACTCTCTATAGGCATTCTCTCTACTGCCGGCAAATTTGTAATTTTGTCTGTAGATGAAAAAGAGATCGTTGAAGTATTTGTCTTGCAGTGATCCGCTTATATTGTCATCATCATTTATATTATTATATACTTCGTTCGGCTGGCGTTCGGCTGGATTTTTTCCCTTTTCCAAGAAGCCCGATTTTTCGGTAACTTTAGAGGTATCACTCCGTTCCAAATCGTTCGATTGGCGTTCGGTTTGCGTTCGGGTAAATTTTTTTGGAGAGTTTTTTTGGGAGTCTTTTTGTTTGTTTTTCAACTCCCAATATACACTAAATTTATTGATCACTTCCTTAAACTCTTGTATCCAACTCCAGGCAGTGGACTTGGCCACTCCCCAGGAGTTTGCATAAAAGCTTATTGAAAAATGATCATCGTTCTCGCTGTCGTCAAAATACTCCATAAAAGCCGATGCCTTTTTTCTCTTGCCGTTTTGCTTCAACCATCTGACATAATCAGACGGATATGATTTATAAATTCCAACTCTCGCCATTTTCCTGCTCCTCCAGCTCTATGCATTTTTGAAAATGTTTTTCGGATCTCTCCCTCCACTCTCGCGCGAATCTATCTATTTCGTTATTGAAATCCTCTATCCAATCTGCGGCCTCCTCCACGCTCAATCCCCATTCCTTCGCATAAAAATACTCATCTTGCGCAATCTCGATCACGTGCATATCGTGCCAATACTCCATAAAAGCTCTCGCTTTTTTCCTATTGCCTTGCATGAACAGCTCGTTGACCAATTTCAACGGGTACAATGCGTAATCTTGATCCAACATCAAATCACCTCCATTTGAATTTTGTCTTCGTTATAGACCACCTCCACCGCTGGTTCTGACTTAAACTCCAGCGAGTTTTTGTCGATGTAGACGGTCTCTTTGAACTCTTCGCCGTTTTGGCGGTTTTTGTCGCATATTAGTTCTCTTTTACTCAGCACGTTTTTGTCTTTGAGGATGTAGAGAATCACGTCGGCGTCATACTCCAGATCGCCTGAGTACTTGAGACCTTTATGCCCATTCTTTGTATCCTCTTTGCTCATTTGCGCTATCAAAAAGATGATCACGTCCAGCTCCACGGCCAAGCGGCTCAAAGTCGCAGAAATGTGCGAATAGCGCTCGGCGGTGCTGGAGAAGTTTTTGAGCGTGGCTATCTTCATAAGCGAGTCTATGACGAAAAATTTCGTCCCCTTCGCAGCTTCGATGCGTATAATGCTCTCTATCGCTTCGAGAGTGAATTTCTTATCCGCAATGCTCAGATTGGTTAGTATCCTCTCGTCGAGCCGCTGCTTTTGAAACCGCTCCACGATCTTCCAGTACGGCATCTCAAGACTAAAGAGCATCGTCCTCCAGCCACGGGAGACGTTTTTGAGGATTTGCATCGTAAGCAGCGTTTTCCCCACCCCCTTTTCCCCGGCGGCAATGACCAATTGACTCATCGCCAGTCCGCCGCCAAAGTGCCTATCCAGCGCCTCTATGCCCGTGGCATACAGAGGCTTCTTCGGCATCGCTTCATAGAGCTGGATCGCCTCAGCCAATGATATGACCCCAGCGTCATTGGCCTCGCCGAATTCCTGCTCCATAAGCTCCACAAGCTCGCTCT
>WGBB01000045.1 GCA_015494505.1 Nitratiruptor sp.
ATCGTCAATCTCTTGGTACGCTTCTATGACCCTACATCGGGTCGCGTCACCATCGACGGCGAAGATTTGCGCACCTTCGATCTGGTCTCCTATCGCAAGCGCATAGCCCTCGTGACACAGCGGGTCTATCTTTTCCAAGAGAGCATCGCCGTGAACGTAGGGGGAGAAAACTTCGACGAGGAGCGTGTCGTCGCAGCCCTCAAACAGGCCGAAGCGTACGATTTCGTCTCTACAATGCCAAAAGGCATCCATACGAAACTCGAAGAAGCGGGGATGAACCTCAGCGGCGGCCAGCGCCAGCGCCTGGCCATAGCAAGAGCCCTCTATAAAGACCCCAAAATCCTCATCCTCGACGAGGCCACCAGCGCACTGGATAAAAAAAGCGAGCAAGCAATCCTCGAAACCATCAAAAAGCTCGCAAAAAATCGCATCGTCATAATGATTAGCCACAATATCCGCTCCATCACCTTCGCAGACGATATCGTCGTGATGAGCGAAGGCCAAAAGGTATGCGAAGGCACACACGCTTGGCTGATGGAGCATTGTCCCCACTACCGGGAGCTCTATAACAAAAATTAGGTCTTAATCGCTTCATACAGAGATTGCATCGCTTTGTAATGGTCTAAGAGTCTCTTGTAGAGTTCTTCAGCCAGTGCTTCATCGTATGTATGTACACTCAGATTACGATCTTCCAAAATAGAAAGCCACGCATCTTCGTCCTCTATAAGCCCCATAGAAAAAGCCTCTTGCAAACAGCTCCTTGGAGACCTACAGATGATCCCTTCATACGCAATGTAATCTTTCAAACTTTTCCAAGCGATTTCAAAACAGAGTTCAAATCTTTTTATAGCACTATCTCGCACTATATCATCTTTTGGTATTTGCAAGACCTCTTCAAACTTTTTGAGGCATCTCTTAAACTCCATCAATCTATTTCGTAGACTCATAGACCAAAACTCCTTCCTTGTGTACTGTTTTACGCAATGCCGGCGAAGCTCTATTGAGATAGAGACAGTCTATTTTTCTAAGAGTTCGGATTTTATGCAACTCTTCACGTATTTTTCGCATCACCTTCTCGTCAATATCTACTTTGGTTTGGAGTGCGATATCGATATCGGAAACCTGTGTCGCGTCACCTCGAGCAAAGGAACCAAAAAGTATAAGTCGAAAAGGAACATGGACAGACTTTGCACAAACCTGGACTATCTTCTCTAAAAGTTTTTGCATCTTGTCATCCCTGAATGTATAGAGCGTATGCAATTCCACTCCTTCAAAATGGCTATGTTCTAATGATATCATACTCGTGCAGAGAAATTCGCTATAATTAGCCCAAAAAGATGAGCGTCATGGATTACCAAACATTTAAAAAGATTCTCTTTCGCCTCGATCCCGAGACAGCGCACCATATCGCCGAGGCGGCACTTGACTTTGTCTCCCAGTGCCCGCCTTTGCAAGCACTCCTTAAAAAGCGCTACCTCGTAGATGAGCCGATTTTGCACCAAAAAATTTTTGGTAAAAGCTTCGTCAATCCCGTAGGCATCGCCGCGGGCTTTGACAAAAACGCCACGATGGTCAAAGCGCTCCACGCTCTTGGCTTTGGTTACGTGGAAGTAGGCACCTTTACTCCGAAGCCCCAACCCGGCAACCCCAAACCCCGCCTCTTTCGCTATCCAAAGTACGAAGCGCTCCAAAATGCCATGGGATTCAACAACGAAGGTGCCGCTATCATCAAAGCGCGCCTTGAGCATATCCGCCCCACCGACTTTCCCATCGGCGTCAATATCGGCAAGAATAAGGCTACACCCCAAGAAAGAGCTCTTGAAGACTATCGCTATTTGATAGAGGAGTTTGAAAATCTCGCCGACTATCTGGTCGTCAACATCTCCAGCCCCAATACGCCGGGACTCAGAGACTTGCAAAACGAGAGCTTCATCCAGGAGCTCTTCGCTATGGCCACTGAACTCACCGCTACACCGATTCTGCTCAAAATCGCGCCCGATATGAGCGAAGAGCAGGCGGTGCGGCTTTGCACCACGGCGGTGGAGGCGGGAGCAGCCGGGATTATAGCTACCAACACATCTATCGACTACTCCCTCATACGAGGCGCCAAAGACTTTGGCGGCATCAGCGGCAAGCCGATAGCAGCCAAAAGCTTCGCCATTTTCAAAGCTGTCGCCAAAGAGCTTTTTGGCAAAACGGTGCTCATCAGTGTAGGTGGCATCGACAGCGCCGAAGAAGCCTACAAACGCATTCTCCACGGCGCCTCGCTGCTGCAGCTCTTTACGCCTTTTATCTACCATGGTCCCGCTCTCGTGCGCGATATCAACGAAGGACTTGTGAAACGCCTACGTAGTGACGGCTACACCAACATCTCTCAAGCCGTAGGAGCGGCACTATGATACGCATACTCTTTTTCTTAATTCTCACTATTGGAGGTTTGATGGCAAACGCACTACCCAAACACTACGAAAAGAC
>WGBB01000046.1 GCA_015494505.1 Nitratiruptor sp.
GATATGGACAAATCCATGCACGCGCTCTCTTGGACCTTGGGCCTTGATATCGATGCTCCCTCCTTGAATATAATCCTTGCCTAAAAGTGCATTGACGAACCTCTCATCCAGAGCTTCTGCACGCAGTACGATGCGTTCGTTCATATGAAGCTGATATGTCCCTTTTCGGTATTTTCCCTCCAGCGTTAAGGATTGGGCATTTTTACGTAGTGTAAGAGAATCGGCTAAAAGGGTACGCTTTTGATAGCTTACAGCCAGGCGTTTGCCAATGAGTTCGAGATCGAAAGGCAACGATTCATTCCCCTCATGTTTTGGCAAAAACAGATGCAAGCCGTTGAGATGGAGCGTCAATCTTTTTGGCTTGTACGTACCGTAAGCGAAGTCGTTGATGCGAAACTTGGTCGTATCGCCGTCGATGGTGGCGCCAAGCGTGAAACGTTTGACGGTATGTCCTTTTTTGTAGACGATCCTATTTGGCACGAGAAGCGAAGCTTTGAGAGCTATTTTTTTCGCAATAGTAAGAGTCACACTGCCGCTACGCACGCCGAGTTTGCGTGCCGGTTCGCTATAGGGTAGAAGCCTTGTAATATCTCTAGCCACGATGCGTTTATTTCTATCAAAATAAAAATCGACACCAAGCTTTTTAAGAGCGAAAAGCTTTTGGGTGAGATCGATTATCAACGTATCTTTTATATCACTTCCTTGCAAGAGCACACTTTGACCAAACTTCACTTCCATACGTTTAGCAAGTATATTGACTTTACCCCGTTTTGTAGCGAGATCCACAAAACCCTTTACATCCGCCTCAACATAGGGATCAATGGAGACGGTGGACGGATGGAAAAGAAGTGTATCGTTATCCAGCTCTATATCGGCACTAAGAAGTTGCATCTTCACGCCGTCGAGATCGATAAGCGAGTCGGCTACCTTGAAGTGTCCCTTGATGTCGGTATCGAGATTTTTGAGCCAAATGCGAACCGACACAGCGGTATCCGTCACTCCGCTGAGTTGCCGCAAGGGTATGTGCACACCGTAGGCAGCTAGGAGCCTATCTACGCTCGCATCGTAGGGCGTCTTGGTCTTGATGAAGATGTCGATATAGGATCGCCCTCGCGTGAGATTGTGGATGACTACACGAGAGCCTCTGAGATCTTTACCCTCGTATGTGGGCTCAAAGAGCTTGAAATAGAGTGTGTCGTTTTTGTATGTCATGAGGATCTTTTTGATATGAGCAGGGGGAAGCTTCGGATGAAAGCAAACCTTCGCATCTTTTGCTTCCACAACAGCAGTGAAGGCATCGGGACGCAAGGGTTTGCTGCGCGTGAGCGTACCTTTGAGATGCACGAGTCGATAGCTTTTTGCCACCACTTTTTTATAGGACCACTCTTTGATATCTTTGTGCAGCTTAAGATGCGCGAAAATTTTTGCTAGTGTCGCATTGTCGAAAGTGTGGGAACTCGCATCGAAAGAGAGTGTATCGCCTTCCATACGCAAAGCCACCGAACCTTTGGCCCCTTCTAAAGTAAATACGCCCCGAAAGCGAGCATCTTGCAAGGATTTAATGGCACCGCTGCCGGAAATTTCCAATCCTAATGGAATGTAGCGAAACTGCAAAAGATGAAAGAGCACCTTTTTGTCCAGATGGCGTACACGCAATCGCGCTAGCAGATCATCGCTTTGCATCACGAAGACACCGTTTTGGTAGAGGACTTTGAAAGAGGTGTTTTCTATTTGCAAATGATCTATAGCAATATTTTGAAAATATTTTTCCAAATAGTCTATAAAGCGAAAGTATGGGGTGATATCGAGTTTTTGTGATGACTTTTTCTTGGATGCAATCCGAATAGATTTGGCTCGTACAATAAGTTTTTTATCTAGTTTGAGATACAATTGCTCGATAGCTGCACCGGGCAGACGCACAGAAGGGAGAGAAACCCCTTGAATAAGCGCGAAATAGAAGAGTCCCAAAAGGATGAGGGTGGCTAAAAAGATACTCAAAAGTAGTTTTTTTATCTTTGAACTAAGTGTGATAATCATTACCTTGCTGGCCATCTATCTTGCGATGCCGCTGCAAGCACCGAGCAAACAGCTTTTTATCCCAAAAGGGTCTAACCAAAAGATTATAGCATACCTGCGTGGCCAAAACGTCGCACTCACTAAAGCGGATGCCTATATCCTCTCTTATATAGGCCAACCCCAAAGCGGATGGATAGACCTCGGTCGCACGCAGATGAGTAGATTCGATTTTCTTAAAGCTCTCACTACCGCAAAAGCTGCCCTCTTTACTATCAAACTGATACCTGGGGAAACAACCTACACGATACTCTATCTCCTTGCAAAACGCTATGGATATCCATTGGAAGTGTTACAAAAAGAGTATAACCGGCTCGCTCCCTATCCCGAAGGGGTGCTCCTGGCAGAGAGCTACTTCGTGCCAAAAGGGATAGAGGCAGCACCGCTTATGCGCTATCTCGTACAGACTAGTCTTATACGCCATAAAAAAATAGCCCAAAAGTTTCTAGGCTCCTATAACCAAAAACTCTGGTTCGAACGCATCATAACCATCGCCTCCATCGTACAAAAAGAGGCGGCAGACGCAAAAGAGATGCCACTTATCGCATCGGTTATCTACAATCGCCTCCGTATCGGAATGCCGCTGCAGATGGACGGAGCACTCAACTACGGCAAATTTTCGCATGTTGCCGTTACTCCGCAGCGCATCCGTACCGATACTACACGTTTTAATACATATAAATACAAGGGACTACCTCCCTATCCGGTGTGTATCGTATCGTTACATGCCATAAAGGCAGCTATCAAGCCGGCTCGCACGCACTACCTCTATTTCGTAAAGGGCGTAGATGGAAAGCACATCTTTAGCACCAGCTACAAGGAGCATCTACGTCATATCAAAGATGTGCAGAAACGAAACAAAAAGAGATGAGCCACCAAATTTGACCAGCGATTGAGAAAAGATAAAACTATTAGGTGATACTATAGAGATGATAAAAATTTCAAAAAGAGGAGAGCAGATGAGTCAAGCCAAAATCGTTTGGACGAAAATCGACGAAGCACCGGCACTCGCCACATATTCACTCTTGCCTATCGTAAGGGCTTTCACAAAAGATAGCGGGATCGAGATCGAGTTGCGCGATATTTCGCTAGCGGGAAGAATCCTCGCACAGTTTGCAGACAGACTTCCCGAAGACCAAAGAGTCCCGGATGAGCTCGCATATCTCGGAGAGCTCGTTTTGAAGCCTGAAGCGAACATCATGAAACTTCCAAACATTTCCGCTTCTATTCCACAGCTCGTAGCGGCAATCAAAGAGCTGCAGTCTCAAGGATACGACCTTCCAGATTTTCCTGAAGAGCCGCAAAACGCGGAAGAGGTGGAGATCCGCGAACGTTATCTACGCTGCGTGGGTTCGGTGGTCAACCCTGTTCTACGCCAAGGAAACTCCGACAGACGCCTCAGCGAAGCTGTCAAAGCCTACGCCAAGAAGCATCCTCACAAGATGCGCGATGTAGCGCCTACAAGCAAAAGCTACGTTGCACATATGGAGAAAAACGATTTCTATCAAAATGAGCAATCTTTTATAAGTGATAAAGATCAAACCATCAAACTCGTCTTCGAGTCCAAAGACGGTAGCAAAAAAGAGGTACTCAAAGAGGTAGAGGTCCTCAAAGGCGAAGTCTTCAGCGCTGCAGCTCTCAACAGAGCCGAGCTGAAGAAGTTCTACGAGCAAGTCCTTGCGGACGCGAAAGAGAAAGATATTCTTTTCTCTCTCCATGTCAAAGCAACAATGATGAAGGTTTCTGACCCTGCGCTCTTTGGCGATGCTATTCGGGTCTATTTCAAAAAACTCTTCGACAAATTCGGAAAAGAGCTCGAAACTATCGGGTTCAATCCAAACAATGGTCTTACTGACCTTTACAACAAACTCGATAGACTCCCTGAAGGCGTACAGCAAGATATCAAAGCATGCATCGACGAGATCTACAAAGAGCAGCCGCGTATGTATATGGTAGATAGCGATGCAGGGATCACCAACCTCCATGCGCCAAACGACGTCATCATCGATGCATCCATTCCAGCTGTGATTAAAAACGGACTCCAAGGATGGGGACCGGATGGCGAAACGGATGACCTGGTCATCACAGTACCCGATAGAACCTATGCGCGCATGTACAAACAGATCGTCTCCGATATCGTCAAAAACGGTCAGTTCGATCCCGCAAAAGTGGGAACCGTCCAAAACGTAGGTCTCATGGCTAAAAAAGCCGAAGAGTACGGCAGCCACGACAAAACCTTCTTCCCACCCGCTGACGGATACATCAAAACGATCGATGAAGACGGCAATACCCTTATGTGCCACGAAGTCCAAGAGGGTGATATTTGGAGAGCATACAGCGCGAAAGATGACGCAATCGTTGACTGGGTCAAACTCGCGGTGCGCCGTGCGAAAGAGAGCGGCTATCCTATCGTTTTCTGGCTCGATAGCAACAGGGCGCATGATGCGAACCTTATCAAAAAAGCGCTCGACACACTCCGCGAGCTCGATCTGAGCGGCGTAGAGTACCACATCATGGCACCTGAGCAAGCGATGGTCTACACCCTCAAGCGTTTTAGAAGAGGCGAGGGGACTATCAGCGTCACCGGTAACGTACTGCGCGACTACCTCACAGACCTCTTCCCGATCATTGAAGTGGGTACGAGTGCTCGCACACTCTCTATCGTGCCACTTCTCAACGGTGGAGGCGTCTTCGAAACAGGAGCAGGCGGTAGTGCACCCAAGCACGTAGAGCAGTTCTTGAAAGAGTCACACCTGCGCTGGGATAGCCTCGGTGAATTCATGGCGCTCGTGGAGTCTCTCAAACAAGCGGTACGCCAAGGTGCCAGTGAAAAAGCGAACATCATCGCCGACGCCCTCGATAGAGCTGTAGGAAAATATCTCGATCAAGATAAAACTCCGAAACGAAAAGTAGGTGAGCTCGACAACCGCGGTAGCCATTACTATCTAGCTACGTTCTGGGCAGAAGAGCTGGCCACATGTGGTGATAGCGAACTCGAAGCCAAATTCGCACCCGTAGCGGAGAAACTCAAAGCAAACGAAGAGGCAATTTTGGCTGAAATTAAAGCGACTGAAGGCAAACCTGCAGATATCGGCGGTTACTACCATCCAGATGATGCAAAAGCAGAAGCCGCAATGCGCCCAAGCAAAATCTTCAACGAAATTATCGACAACATCTAAGAGCAAGGGGGCCGGTCCCCTTGCAGAAAGGAAAGCGGATGGCACAAAGTTCAAAAGTATCGATCGTCGGAGCGGGAGGCAATGTCGGAAGCATCGTGGCATACTCCGTAGCTATGCAAGGCCTGGCTCATGAAGTAGTACTCGTAGATAGAGACAAGGATAGAGCGCAGGGTAAAGCTCTCGATATGAACCAAGCTGCTGCAGCACTTCGCACACACTCCGTCGTCAAAGCTGCCGAAAGTTATGAAGATATCGAAGGAAGTAAAGTCGTAGTCATCACGGCGGGTTTTCCTAGAAAGCCCGGAATGAGTCGTGACGATCTGCTTTTTGCAAACGCCGACATAGTCAGCGAAGTGGTAGAAAACATCAAAAATCACGCTCCCGACTCTATTATCATTGTCGTTACCAATCCTCTCGATACCATGACCTACGTAGCCCTCAAAAAGAGTGGCTTTCCCAAACACAGAGTTATTGGAATGGCTGGGATACTTGATGGTGCTCGTATGACGCACTTCATCTATGAAAAATTGGGTTTTGGGGCAGGACAGATCCGCGCCACGGTGATCGGAGGGCACGGAGACTATATGGTACCGCTCCCTCGCTACTCCACAGTCGCAGGCATTCCAATAACTGACCTCCTCACTCCCCAAGAGCTCCAAGAAGTGATCGAAGCCACCAAACATGGTGGAGCGCAGATCGTCAAACTTATGGGAACGAGCGCATATTTCGCTCCAGGTAAGGCGACTGCTATCATGGTAGAAGCGATTCTCAAAGATTCCAAAAAAATCTATCCTTGCTCCACGCTACTCGAAGGAGAATACGGCGTCAACGGCATTCCAAACGGTGTACCCGTGACATTAGGAAGCAACGGCGTCGAAGAGATCATCGAACTACAACTCACTCCTCGTGAGAAAGAGGAGTTCCAAAGAAGTGTCGATTCGGTCAAAGAGCTCATCGACGTGCTCGAATCCCAAAACTATTTCGGGGAGAGCAAATGAGAACAATCGCATACGAAGATATAGTCAAAGCGATACGCGATACCATTATATACTCCAC
>WGBB01000047.1 GCA_015494505.1 Nitratiruptor sp.
ATCCCTATGCGCTCTATCTCATCCTTGGCCTCGCGGATTCCTGCGGTATCCACAAAGCGCACCAAGTACGATCCGATACGCACGCTCTCTTCGATGGTGTCGCGTGTGGTGCCGGCTATGTCGCTGACAATCGCCCGCTCGTAGCTCAGCAGCGCATTGAGAAGACTGCTCTTGCCGGTGTTTGGCTTGCCGATGATGGCTACCTTGAAACCCTCTATCAGTCCCTCCCGCCGTTTGCTAGAAGCCACGGCTCTTTGGAGCTCTCGGGTGATTTGCAATAGTTGCTGCTGCATCTGATCGGCCAGGTCCTGGGGCAGATCCTCCTCGGCATAATCGATATTGACCTCCACGTAGGCGAGGATACGAATGAGCCGCTCACGGATATCCTCCACGTAGCGTGCCAATTCGCCTTTGAGCTGACGGGCTAAAATCTTGGCGGCGTCTTCGCTCTTGGCTTCGATAATTTTGGCGATGGCTTCGGCTTCAGTGAGGTCTATTTTACCACTAAGAAACGCTCGTTTGCTAAACTCTCCCGGTTCAGCCAGCCTCGCACCGGCAGCTATGACGGTATCGAGCACCATCTTCGCTACTACCACGCCGCCGTGGCACTGAAACTCCACGACATCTTCGCCCGTAAAGCTATGAGGCGCTTGGAAGTAGATGCAGATAGCCTGGTCGATGAGTGATCCATCGAGTGCATAGAGAGAGCGCAGATGTGCTATGCGGGGTGTGAGCTCTTTGTGGGTCAGTTTTTTGGCGATGGCTAGAGCCTTAGGCCCGCTGACGCGTACGATCGCTATCGATCCTACGCCTAGGGCCGTTGCGATGGCCGCTATAGTGTCATTTTTTTCGAAACTCATTGACGATGATATATTTCTCTTTGTTGCGCTCGCGCACGGCTACGTATTTATCGGGAAAGGCTTGGCGTAGCTGGCGCAGAGCGATTTGGATAAGTACGCCGTCAAGGGGCTTGGTCTGACCTCTGCCCTCTTTTTTGATGCGCTCGATTACGGGTTTGAGGTAGTTGGCGATCATCTCCTCTTGTGTTTTGAGAAATTCGGCGATTTCGAGACGAATCTGCAGGCCGTATTTTGGATTGATCCAGTTAAAGAGCATATAGGAAAGCGCCTTGTAGCGGTAACCCTCCTTGCCGATCAGCAAAGCCGCATCTTCGCCGGTAAATTCAATGAGCAGCGTATCTTTGTCATATGGGCGCACTTTGACTTTGTCAAGGCGAAAGCACATATTGCCAAACATATCATTGAGTGCTGCTTCCACCTCTTGGGCTATTTCATTGAGGTCTCTTTCTTGTTTGTAGAAATTATCGAAAATCTCTTTTTCATCCTCATCCACTTTGATATCGGGGAGTTGTTCCGGAATTTCGGGAGTGTTCTCTTCGCTCTTGCAGCGAACGAGAATGATGGCATTTTTTTTGCCTATACCCAAAAGTCCTTTGGAAGGATATTGCAATACTTTGATATCGAGTTCGGTGATAGAGCATTCTAGCTCCTCTGAGGCCTTGGTGTAGGCCTCTTCGAGGGTGGCTGCTTCTATTTTGATAGGATCTTTCATCACTTATCCTTCGTTGCTATTTTTCGGGCTTCGAAGATTTTATTGACGATGAGCTGCTGAATGATAGAAAGGATATTGTTCGTAAACCAGTAGAGCGTCAAACCTGCCGGGAATGTCAGGAAGAAGAATGTAAAAACGATCGGCAGCCACTCGAAAATCTTCTTCTGCGTCGGATCGGTAATGGTATTGGGTGTGATTTTTTGGTGCAGGTACATCGTCGCACCCATCAAGATCGGTAATACGAAGTACGGGTCTTTTTGGCTTAGATCCGTAATCCATAAAATCCAAGGCGCTCCCTTGAGCTCGATTGCATTGAGAAGCACGCGGTAAATTGCGAAAAAGACGGGGATTTGTAACAGCATCGGCAGACATCCGCCCATCGGGTTGACGTTGTGCTTCTTATACAGCTGCATCATATGGGCGTTGAGTTTTTGCGGATCGCCTTTGTACTTTTGCTGGATCTCCTTGATTTTAGGAGCAAGATCCTTCATCTTTTGCATAGAAAGCATACCTTTGAGGGTGAGCGGGAAGAGCACGATACGGATCAATATCGTCAAAATCACGATCGCCCATCCCCAGTTGCCGACCCAATGATAGATAGCCAGCAAAATCTTGAACATCGGCTTGGCAATGAAGGTGAAAAAGCCGTATTCGATAACATCAGTGAGCTCTGGGTTGATGCTCTTGAGCAGTTCATACTCTTTGGGACCTACATAACCACCAAGCTGGAGGTCTTTGGCACCTTGGACGAAGAGGATGGGATTTTCCTCGGCATCTTTGGTGACGATGACGTCCATTCCGTTCGCAAGATTATAAAAAAACGTGGCATAGTAGCGATCGAAAGCCGCTGCGATGCGGGCTTTGTGGAAGGTTTCTGTTCCCTTCGCATCACCGTCTTCGATGATAGTGATGGTTCCATCCGCCTCTTTTATGAGAGCACCGTGCACCGTATAGCCATCCACACGCACATTGGGTCGATATCCGGGAGAGATGAAATATTTATGGCCGTTGGCCACTTCGACTTTTACCTCATAGTGCCCGTCTGGATACACTGTAATCTTTTTCGTTACTCTCTCTTCACCGAGCTCTTGCGTGATAGTAATGCTCTGCTTGCCCTTAAGGTCGATTACCTCCGCTCCATTGTAGCTATATGGAGTTTTGAATGCTTTAGCATTGAGCTCTGCGTCACTAAAGCGCACTTCCAAGGGCTTAGGCAGCTTCTCCTTGGCAAAAAGCTCTATCTGTTTACCTTCTGTATCTTTGTACTTCTTCTCTTCCAAAATCACCTGAGAGATACGTCCAAGTTTATCGATAAAGAGCTCAAAGCGCGGTGATTTGATCGTTACTAGCACGGTGTTGTCAAAGGTGCTACTGCTTTGAGAGCGTACGCTCGTTGCCGATGCGGTTTGTGTAGCCGTATCGCTCTTAGCAGCGGGGGCTTGATATGTAGTTTGCGAGCTGTTTGTTTCAGTTACCGGAGTCGGTTTTGGCATAAAGAAGTAGTCGTAGACCATCAATATGACTAGTGAGAGTATCATCGCCAAAGTAAGGCGCTGGCCGTTACTCATTTTTTCAAACATCCTATACCTTTGTAAAGCTTTTTATGAGATAGTACCTATTTTTCCCTTTGGGCACATACCAGTAGCGTACATCGATTTTTTTGTAATCTACGTCGCTAAAACGCCTGTGCACCACCGGATAGTCTATGCCACCGGGAAAGAGCTGATTACAACGTAATATCCGCAATATCGTCGCCACCAACGCTATCCCCAGATTGTCCTTTTCGATGCGCCATCTGGCATACTCCGAACAGGTGGGATAGTAGCGGCAGCTTCCATGCGACAGCAGCGAAAAGATGCGCTGATACACTCCTAAAAGTGCCAGCAAAACTTTTCTAACCGTCGCGATCATTGCGCAAACTTCTTAGAATCGCGGCAAATCGCCGCTTCATCGTATCGTAGTCGCTCTCTAGGATCTTTGGCTTGGCGACGAAAACATATTTTCCGGATCCAAGCAGTTTGAAATTATCTAAAAGCAACGCTCTTAGCAGTCGCTTCGCTCTATTGCGCCGCACGGATTTGCCAAGCTTCTTGCTCGCTACAAATCCTACGCGCTTTTCGGGGTCTTTTACATAAAAGATGACGAAATAGGGCGAATGGAAACTCTTGCCGTTTTTATAGACACGATCAAACTCCCGTTTAGTCTTGAGAGTTTGAACACCTTTTATACTGCCAATCTTTTTCTACCTTTCGCTCTGCGAGCATTGATCACTTTGCGACCGTTTTTTGTCTTCATACGTGCACGAAAACCGTGGGTTCTCTTGCGGCGTGTATTGTGGGGTTGGTAAGTTCTTTTCATATAGCTTCCCTTTCGATAAATTTTTGGAAGCCTAGTTTACTAAAATCAAGCTTAAAGTGCCATTAGATACGGGCAAGTTGCGAAGAGTGCGAAGGGCGAAGCGAAAAGACGCTTCGCTTAGGAAAGAGAGACTTTTTGGCCATTGACGTAGACCACCACTTGGTCGCCTTCAGCGTCGAATTTGACACTATCACCCTCTTTGACCTTGTCGGCGAGGATGAGCTCAGCCAGGGTGTCTTCCACGATCTCATAGAGCGCACGTTTAAGCGGTCGTGCACCGTAGACCGGATCGAAACCGGCTTTGGCCACGAGTTTTTTCGCACTTTCGGTGAGCTCGATCTTGATATCACGCTCTTTGAGCTTCTCTTGGATGCGCGCAAACATGATATCCACGATCTTGACGATCTCTTGCTCGCCAAGAGGATTGAATATCACGATATCATCCAGACGGTTCAAAAACTCAGGTTTGAAGTAGCGCTTGAGCTCATCTTTGACCGCCTTTTCTCTGTCTTCTGGATCTTTGAACTCCATTATCTTATCGCTGGCGATGTTGCTAGTCATGATGATGATGGTGTTGCGAAAATCGACCGTTACACCCTTGTTGTCTGTAAGGCGTCCATCATCGAGTACCTGCAACAAGATGTTAAAGACATCCGGATGCGCCTTTTCTATCTCGTCGAAAAGCACGACACTATAAGGTTTGCGACGCACAGCTTCCGTGAGCTGACCGCCCTCTTCGTAGCCCACATATCCCGGAGGCGCACCCACAAGGCGTGATACCGCATGTTTTTCCATATATTCGCTCATATCGATTCGTATGAGCGATTTTTCGGTATCGAACAAGAATCTTGCAAGCGTTTTGGCCGTCTCCGTTTTACCCACACCGGTAGGTCCAAGGAACATAAAGCTTCCGATAGGTCTGTTTGTATCGGAAAGTCCGGCTTTGTTGCGCTTGATAGCGCGAGCCACGGCCTTGATGGCCGCATCTTGGCCAACCACATATTTTTTGAGCTCGTCTTCGACGTGCAAGATTTTCTCTTTTTCGCTTTGGAGCATTTTGGTTACAGGGATACCTGTCCATTTGCTCACGATCTTCGCGATCATCTCTTCATCCACTGCGTTTTTGAGCAGTGTGCCGGCCTCTTGCATACGGTTCCACTGCTCGTTGAGCTCTTCGAGTTTTTTCTCAAGCTGCGGAATCTGACCGTACTCGATCTCGGCCGCTTTGTTGTAATCGCCTTCGCGTTTTGCTTTTTCGGCTTCGGCTTTGAGGCGTTCGATCTTCTCTTTGATTTCGGCGATCTCTTTGAAAATTTTCTTTTCGGTTTCAAACTGCGATTCGAGCTGGCGTTTCTTTTCTTCGAGATCAGCAAGCTCTTTTTCTATCTCTTTAAGGCGCTCTTCGTTCTTTTTGCTCTTTTCCATCAAAAGAGCCTCTTTTTCCACCAGCAGTTGCTGGATTTCGCGTTTGACTTTAGAAAGCTCGAAAGGCTCGGACTCGATCTGCATCTTCAATTCCGCTGCCGCTTCATCGATCAGGTCGATCGCTTTGTCGGGCAAGTAGCGATCGGTGATGTAGCGGCTTGAGAGCTTCACGGCAGCCACCAGAGCGCTATCGAGGATCTGCACGTTGTGATGCGCTTCGAGGCGCTCTCTAAGCCCTCTTAGGATCTGGAGCGCTTCGTTAATAGTGGGCTCTTCCACTTTGACAGGTTGGAAACGGCGTTGCAGTGCAGCATCTTTTTCGAAATATTTTCTATACTCTTTGAGTGTCGTCGCACCGATGGTGTGCAACTCACCGCGAGCGAGCGCAGGTTTGAGGATGTTGGCCGCATCCATGCTTCCTTCGCTCGCACCTGCACCCACGATGGTGTGAATCTCGTCGATAAAGAGAATGATATTACCGGCGTTTTTCACTTCTTCGATCACCGCTTTGAGGCGATCTTCAAACTCACCGCGATACTTCGCGCCCGCTACGAGGCTTGTCATATCTAGAGCGATGACGCGTTTGTTTTGTAGGCTGAGCGGCACTTCGCGATTGACGATGCGCTGTGCCAAACCCTCCACGATCGCCGTTTTACCTACACCCGGTTCACCGAGCAAGATAGGATTGTTTTTGGTTTTACGGATCAAAATCTGCATCACGCGATGGATCTCCTCATCACGTCCGATTACTGGATCGAGCTCGCCTTCGGCAGCTTTTTTCGTAAGGTCGATACCGTATTTTTCCAAAGCCTCTAGCGTCTCGTCGGCCGTTTGCGACTCTATTTTCTTTCCACCGCGCATCGCTTCGAGCGTCTTTTTGAGCTCGAAAAGATCTACGTATTTACCAAGTACCTCTTTAAATACGGGATGGTCGGTATTGGCTTCGATCCATGTATCGACGGCCAAGTATTGGTCTCCGTTTTTAACCATGAGACCTTCAGCTTTTTGCAGGCTCTCGGCCAAGCCGCGAGAGATTTTGATATTCTCTTTCGTAATGGACGAAACTTTTGGCAGTCTGTCGGCCGCGCTTTTGGCTTCGAGCTCTATTGCAGCCTTGTCCACACCCATTTTATTGAGCGCTTGATTGAGCACGGAGCCGGTGTCTGTCAGCAGCGCCCACAGCATATGCGCCACATCCACTTCAGGGTTTTTGTTGTGTAGTGCCAGGCTTACCGCGCTATCGAGCGTCTCAGTCATTTTGTGGGTGAGTTTTTCAAATATGTTACTCATACCCTCTCCTTTTGACCTGGTTGTTGCTTTATTATATAATTTTAGTCTGTTTGGCGCAAGTCTCTTTATTCGACTTGCTCATTCGACTATCAAAATCTTAACACAATCCTATAAAATCTTCTGATACTAAAGTAGCAAAAGCGCATTTAGCCAAGTTTTAGTAAAGCTTTCTTATAATATTAGACAAAATTTGAGACCTCACAGGATGTATAGATATGAAAAAAATCCGACCCTTTTTTGTTGGCGTAGCTACTGCTATCGCACTGAGCACCGTCAGTACGATATACGCAAAAAGTAGTGTGGATAGCAACCTTACTTCCAAACTCCAATCCATTGCAAAATTCACTAAAGTAGTCAATACCGTCGAACGCTACTACGTCGATCCTCTTACCATAGAGCAGATCATCGACAAAGCGATAGCCGGGCTTATGAGCAATCTCGACGCCCACTCTGCATATCTCAATAAAAAGCAGTATAAAGAGCTCGAGATAGAAACTAAAGGGGAATTCGGCGGACTCGGCATCACCGTAGGCATGCGCGACGGAGCGCTAACGGTCATCGCACCTCTGGAGGGTACACCTGCCGACAAAGCAGGCCTCAAAGCGGGCGACATCATCCTCAAAATCAACGACAAATCCACACTCGACATGACCCTCGATGAAGCGGTCAATCTCATGCGCGGCAAACCGGGTACCAAAATCACCCTTACAATTTTTCGCAAAGGCCTGGCCAAACCTTTTAAAGTCACTATCACACGTGCTATCATCAAAGTGAAATCTGTCTATGCGAAACACATTATCGATGACGATATCTTGTATCTGCGCATCACCAACTTCGACCAAAAAGTGGTCAAAGATGTCAAAAAGATTTTAGGCCACAACAAGAATCTCAAAGGCATTGTGATCGATCTGCGTAACAATCCTGGCGGCCTCCTCGATCAAGCCGTAGGACTATCCGATCTTTTCATCGACGAAGGTGTGATTGTGAGCCAAAAGGGGCGCGTCAAGAGTGAAAATCGTGTCTACTACGCCCACAAAGCCGGCACCTATGCCGATATCCCTCTTGTAGTCCTTGTCAACGGCGGGAGTGCAAGTGCCAGTGAGATCGTCAGCGGCGCACTGCAAGACCATCATCGTGCCGTGATCGTAGGACAAAAGACGTTTGGAAAAGGAAGCGTGCAGGTTATTTTGCCTCTAACGAAAGAGGAAGCGATCAAACTCACCATCGCACGCTACTATCTGCCAAGCGGCCGCACCATCCAGGCAAAAGGTATAACGCCGGATATCGTGGTCTATCCCGGCAAAGTACAAAAAGTGGAAGATGAATTCGCCATCAAAGAAGCCGAACTTAAAGCGCATCTTAGAAGCGAACTGGAAAAAGTGGAAGGCAAAAAAGCCAAAAAGAAAAAAGAGAACAAAGACCTCATAGACGAAAAGAAACTCTATGAAGACGCCCAACTCAAAGAGGGTTACGACGTGCTCAAAGCCCTCATCATCGCAAAGGAGAGAAAGTGACGAAGCAAAAACTCCTCTATGAAGGAAAAGCGAAAAAGATTTGGTCCACCGAAGACGAAAATCTCTACATCGCTGAATTCAAAGACGACTTAACGGCATTTGACGCCCAAAAAAGAAGTGAAGCCGAGGGCAAAGGCGCACTCAACTGCAAAATCAGTGCCAATCTTTTCAAGCTTCTCGAAGATCACGGTATCAAGACCCATTTCGTCGAATGCATCAGCGACAACGAGATGGTGATCAAAAAAGCTGAGATGATCATGATCGAAGTGGTGGTGCGCAACATCGCCACAGGATCTCTCACAAGACGCCTGGGCATTCCCGACGGTACCGTGCTTCCTTTCGCACTCGTGGAGTTTTACTATAAAAACGACGAGCTGCACGACCCTCTCATCAACGACGAGCACGCCCTCATCCTAAATCTCGTAGAACACGAGAGCGAACTGGAAGAGCTTAAGCGCCTAGGACGCGAAATCAACGTGGTACTCAAGAGCTTTTTTGACAAAGCCAATCTCAATCTCGTGGATTTTAAAGTGGAATTTGGCAAAGATAGCGAGGGCAACATCATCCTCGCAGACGAAATCAGTCCCGATAGCTGCCGTTTCTGGGACAAAACCAGCGGCGAAAAACTGGATAAAGACCTCTTTCGCCATGATCTCGGCGATGTAAAAGTAGCGTATGAAGAAGTCCTCAATCGTATAGCAAAGGTGATGCAATGAAAGCGATCGTCAATATCTATCTCAAAGAAGGTGTCCTCGATCCTCAGGGAAAAGCGGTCAAACATGCTCTCGGATCGCTAGGTTTTAAAGATGTGGAAGATGTACGCATAGGGAAACAGATTATTCTTACTCTCAAAGACGGCCACACTGTAGAAGAGGCTAAAAAAGAGGTGGAGCAGATGTGCGAAAAGCTCCTGGCTAACACCGTCATCGAAGATTACGATATCGAGATCGTCCAATGAAAGTAGCCGTCATCCGCTTTCCAGGTACTAACTGCGAATTCGATACGCAGTATGCCTTCGAGAGAATCGGAGCCAAAACCCAGCTCGTGTGGCACAAGGAGACCGCTCTTCCGGGTGACATCGACCTGGTGGTGCTTCCGGGAGGTTTTAGCTACGGAGACTACCTGCGCAGCGGTGCGATAGCCCGTTTTAGTCCCGTGATGCAAGCCGTCAAAGCTTTCGCCGAAAAAGGTGGCTACGTTCTTGGTATCTGTAACGGGTTTCAAATCTTGCTCGAATCGCACCTTTTGCCGGGAGCTATGAAGCGTAACGAAAATCTCCATTTCATCTCCAAGTTCCAATATATCAAAGTCCTCAATAACGACAACAAGTTTCTCTCTCGCCTCAACAAAGGCGATATCCTCAACATCCCTATCGCACACGCCGAAGGAAACTATTTCGTCGATAGCGAAACACTCTCTAAGATGTACGACAACGGCCAGGTGATATTGCAATACTGCAATGCAGAGGGCTACTACGACAATCCCAACGGCAGTGTAGATGCTATCGCCGGGATATGCAACGAAACCAAAAACGTCTTTGGTCTTATGCCTCATCCCGAGCGAGCCTGCGAGAAAATCCTCGGTAGTGATGACGGTATAAAAATGATAGAAGGATTTA
>WGBB01000048.1 GCA_015494505.1 Nitratiruptor sp.
CTCTTGTTTGCCGGGGCGCTTTGGAGTATCAGCACCGTCACGGGCGCAAAAAACATCCCCATCCCGATACCGAAGGGGATAGTCAAAAGAATCGCCTGCGATAGGGGCGTATAGTAGTTCAGGCGCGGCAAGAAAAAGAGTGCCGTAGCGAGGTAGATGACGGTAGCTACCAAGATGGCGTTGCGCGCACCTATCTTGTCGCTCATCATCCCTGCAACGGGTGAAAAGATGCCGATAAAGAGCGCAAAGGCAAAGACCGCGATACCGGCATCGAGGGTGGGGAGACCTTTGATATGCTCGTAATACACAGGCAGCAGGTAAAAGTACTGGTACATACTAAACCCAAGAATAAAGAAGTAGATGAAGATGCCGCTGGTAAAAGCGAAGTTTCGAAAGAGGCTAAAATCGATGAGTTTGGTCTTGGCGTTGAGCTCGATGAGGGCGTAGACGAGATAGGAGATGATGGAGACAAAGAGCAAAACACCGATGAGAGTGGAGCTGAGCCACCCCATCTGCTGGCCGCGGCCTAGCATTATAAGAAGTGCTACGGTGGCGAGCGAGAGAAAAAAGAGGCTCACAAAATTGATGCGTAGCCGCTCGAAAAAGCGCTCTTTGGGCAGATAGAGAAGCCCGGCGATAACGAGGAGAATGCCAATAGGAACATTGATAAAAAAGACCATCCGCCAGTTGTAGTATTCGGTCAGATACCCCCCTATCGTAGGACCCAGGGCCGGAGCGAAACTCACACCCAGCGCGAATATCCCCATAGCAAGCCCCTGGCGCTCGGGCGGAAAGTAGCTAAAGACCATCACGTGGCTCGTAACCATAATGAGTGCTTCTGCAAACCCCTGGAAGATGCGCGATGCGATGATGGATTCGAGAGTGTTGGAGACGCCGCAGGCGAAACTGGCGAGGCTAAAGAGCGCCACGCCGATAAGGTAGATGCTTTTTGCACCGTAGCGCTTGATGAGATACTCACACACCAAAAGCCCGATGGCCGCCGCCACCATATAGCTGGTGATAATCCACTGCACCCCGTACATATCTGTCGCCAGCGGACCCGTGAGCTTGGGCACTATCACATCCACCACCGTGGTATCGAGAATCGCCATAAACGCCCCTACCATCACGATGAAGGTAAAGAGAGCGCGTTCTTTGGGTGAGATATCCCAGGGCTTGGACATTGGCGATTGGACATTAGACATTGGAGTTTCCTGTTTTAGCTATGAAGGTATTCAGCTGTTTTCCTAATTTTTCCAATCTCTTTACAAAAAAATCATACTCTCTTGCAGATATCAACTCTCTTTGATAAAGAAGAAGTACCCAGTGTTTCGATTCCCACAGACTACCTCGAGCATTATAAAAAAACCGGATTTTATCTTTGTAGTGATATCGCCCAAAGCCTTCTGCGATATTCGCTCCAATAGAATCGACGGCCTGCAATACTTGTTTACCTATCGAAAATTTCAAATCGGCAGAGAGACGAATATATATCGTCCATATATGTTTGCTCAATCGTATCGCTTCTTTGTACACTTCCAAATCATTCAGCTTTTGCTGCATTCTATCTCCAATGACTAATGTCCAATGTCTAATGACGCCTCTGTATTGCCACACTCGCTCCCATCCCCACTTTCAAATCGGGTGTGGGGTCATCGAGAGTGATGCGCACCACGAATCGCTGGTCGAGCTTGGTAAACTCTCCGCTGGCGATGTCGCGCGGCACGAGAGCGAAGGTGGCGGCACTGGCTGGCAGGATGTCTTGGACTTTGCCGTGGTAGTTGCGCTTCGGATAGGCGTCTATGTGGATGAGCACCTTGTTACCCTTTTTGACCCCTTTGAGTTTCTTTTCGCTCAGCAGCACCTCGATATGCAAATCCTTAGGATCGACGAGGGCATAGATGGGGCTTCCTTTTTTGACCACACGCCCCGTATTGACAAACTTTTTGGCTATACGCCCCGTAAAAGGCGCGTAGAGGTTGCAGTAGGCTATCTTGTTTTGGAGCTCCTGCAGCGCTTTTTGCTTCGCTTCTATCTGTTTTGCCAGCGCTGCTATCTCTTTATCCAAAATAGCGACATTTTTTTGCTCGTTTTTTGCTGCGGCTATGGCATCTTCGGCGCTAATCGCTTGGGCTTGGAGAGCTTGGATTTGGGCTTTTTGCGCTTTAAGCGTAGCCATCAACACATCTTTTTGGGTTTGCAGCTCATCAATCTTTTGCTTTTGCACCAGATTGCCGCGATAGAGCTTTTGGAAGCGACGGAGATTTTTCGCTACCAGACGGAGTTTTGCTCGAGTCACGTCCATCTGGGCGCGGCGTGCCTCTATTTGGCGCTGTATAGCGGCTCGTTTCTCTTTGGCCATCGCAATTTGCAGCTCTACCTCTTTGGCCACCTTTTGGCGCTTGAGGGTGAGGGCCTCGCGTTTGTGGTGCAGCGAAGCCAAAAGTCGCTCGAGCTCATCGCGTGCCAGCAAAAAGTCGGTATCGTCGATGTGTGCTAAAAGCTCTCCCTTTTTGACCTCTTCGCCCTCGATTTTTCGCATCGAAGCTATCTTGCCGCCCACTTTGAAAGAGAGCGTCGTAAGCGAATCGGTACGCACGAAAGCAGCGTCACTGACGGCATTGTTCGTACGATAGCGCACATAATTAAACCCTATCAGTGCAAAAACCACGATGAGAACGACTAAGACGACAGTCCCTATCCTTTTCATAGCTACCCTTATGTATGCGCAGTTGTATGAATTATATTCACTTTTTTATTAGCTAATTCTTATTTAAGAGATTTTGCTCTATCATTTGCATAAGGAGAGAGGATGATTAAAGAGCAGGTACGCGAATATAAAAAAGAGCTTGTGCTGCAAAAAGCAAGCGAGTATCTCGAAAAAGAGGGGCTCGCTAAAGCCAAAATGGCAGACATCGCCAAATATTGCGGCATATCCGTAGGAGCGCTCTACAAACTCTTTGCCAGCAAAGAGGAGCTCTTTTACGAGTATGTGCGCTATCAAATAAAGATATTCGATACCAAGCTCGAAGAGCTCTTCGCTACCATCGATACACCCCAAGAGCGCATCAAAGCCTATTTGCGGCTCAAATTCGCTACCTTCGCGCAAAAACGCAGCATCCTCACAGACACCCTCGCAGGCGACCCGCTCTTTTTTGCCAAACTAGCAGCCAACAAAGAAAACCCGGCACGCATCGTAATAGAGCGCATCGCCAAGGAGCTTGGGCGTATGGGACTGCGCGACCCGCTCAAAAAGGCCTATATCCTCACCTACATCGCCTACGGCTATATCGAGTATTGGCTCGTAAGCGGCGAAGATTTGGAAAAGTTCGCAGAGGAGACCTACGAGCTCTTTATGCGCGGAGCTCGCTATGTTTAGGAAGTATCTTTTAGGATTTTTCCTGCTTGGTCTGACCGCACTTGCGGCTCTTTTTATCTATCTCAAGCTCCATCCCAAAACTTTGCCGCCCTATCTCGTCGCCGGTGTGGGACGCATAGACGGAGATTTAGTCAATATCAACACCAAATACCCCGGCCGCATAGCTAAGCTCTTCGTGGATGAAGGCGATACTATCAAAAAGGGCGAACGCATCGCGGTGCTCGAAAGTCCGGAAACGGAAGCGAAAAAAGAGGCCCTCAGTGCACAGATAGCCGCGAAACAAAAGGCCCTTGCTGCCCAAAAAGTGGCGCTGCAAATCCAACAAAACTCCCTTCCGCAAAACGTCAAAAAGGCTCTGGCCGCCAAGGAGGCAAAGAGTGCGGCAAAAAAGGCTTTGATGCAAAAGATTGCGGCACTGCGCTCGGTGGTAGCGCAAGATGGCAAAGACCTGGAGCGTCTGCGCAAGCTCCTGTCCCAAAACCTCGTAGCTTCCCATAAAGTGGAACTGGCTAAGCTCAAGCTCCAAACAGACCTCGCGAAACTGCGAGCAAGCCAAGAGCAGCTCGCCCAACTCCAAGCCGCCATCAATGCAGCCGATGCTACGCTTGCCCAAGCCAAGAGCGCTTTGCAAAAAATCAAAGCCCTCAAACTCCAAATAGCGGCTCTTTCACAAGAGATAGCGGCACTGCAAGCCCAAAAGAAAAGCATCGAAGCGGTGCTGAATGAAATGACGATACGCTCTCCTCTTACTGGCTACGTGGTGGATAAGGTAGCGCTCCCCGGCGAAGTGGTGGGGGCGGGTATGAGTATCGTCACGGCTATCGACCCCAAAACGCTCTATCTTAAAATCTACGTAGACACCCTCCAAAACGGCCGCATCCATCTAGGTGACAAAGCCGAAATCTTCCTCGATGCCTATCCCGACGACCCCATCCCGGCAGTGGTGACGCATATCGCACAAAAAGCGGAATTTACTCCAAAAGAGGTGGAGGTACGCAGTGACCGCATCCAGCGTGTCTTCGCCGTGCACATCCGACCCCTCAAACCCGATAGTCGCCTCAAACTCGGTTTACCGGCAATAGGTATAATATCGCTAAACGGCAAAGAGTTACCCAAAAGCCTCGCAGCATTGCCACCGATGTAGGAGAGCTATGGATATCATCATCGCAGGAGCGGGACGTGTAGGCTATCGCCTCGCACAAACACTCTCTATCAAACACAATGTCACCATCATCGACCAAAACAGCGAAGCCCTCGCACATCTCCAAGAGTCCATCGACGTGCTTCCCATCGTAGGCAACATCGAAGACCCCGATACCTTCAAAGCGCTCGATGGCCACTACGACATCTTCATAGCCGTCACCGACAATGACGAGGCCAATATCCTCTCCACCCTTATCGCGGACGACGAGATAGAGGTGGACAAAAAAATCATCCGCCTGCGCAACCCCTACTTCGCCAAAAGCTCCATTGCAAACAAACTTGGCATCGACGAAGCGGTCTTTCCTTTTCGTCTCGCAGCGGACGCCATAGGAGCGCTTCTGGATTTTCCCAAAGCCAACAATATAAAAGACTTCATCTTCACCCCTTATAAACTCATATCCGTGCGTATCGACGAGCCATTGCTCCGCTCCGTAGCCGATATTCGCAGTGATGACCTGATAGTGGCCGGGATAGAGAGAGATAAACGCTTCTTTATCCCCCAAGAGAACGAAAAGCTGCTCCAAGGCGACCTCGTCTATCTCTTTGGCGACGAAGAACACATCCGCACCGTCTGCCAAAAGATCAACAAAAGCGATCCGGGCAGAATCAAAAAGGTGGCGATTTTCGGTGCGAAACTCTTAGGCATAGAGATAGCAAAGGCATTTTTGCGCCGCAAAGTGGATATCAAGTTGATCGAAAGCGACCCCGAGCTTTGCAAAAAGGCCTCGGAAATCTTGCAAGATAGCGTCACTATCATCAACAGCAAATATATCGAACACGAAGTCTACGAAGAAGAAAACATCCGCCTCGCGGATATGGTGATAGCTACCAGCAGCGAAGATGAGGAGAATATCATCGAGTGCCTCGAGGCCAAGGAGTTCGGGGTCAAAAAGAGCGTCGCCATCAACAACGACATCCAATTTTACAACCTGATGCACAAACTGGGCATCGTGGCCGTGCGCGGGCCAAAGACCAGCGCCTACTACGCTATCCTCGAAAAGATAGGCTCGAGCAACATCATCACAGAAAAGCACTACTGCGGCGGCAGGGGCACTATCTTTATGCGTAAAATTTTCGAAGAGTCTCTGCTTATCGGCAAAGCCGTCAAGCCTTTGCATCTTAAGGACACGAAGAGCTTCATCATCCGCGAAGGAAAAATCCGTGATTTTACCCAAAAGACCACACTCCACAAAAACGATGTGATCGTGGTTTTTCTCAAAACCTACCAAGAGGAGCGCATCAAAAAGTGGATCTACAATCTCTAAAAAACATCACCAAGTTCATCAGTCTCATAGGATTAGGACTCGGTTTTTTCTTTTTGATTCCTCTAGGCATAGGGATGCTCTACCAAGAGAACATCTACGATTTTTTGCTCTTCTATCTCGCTTTTATGGCAGTCAATTTCGCAATGTATCTGAGTGTCTACAAGCACCCTTTTGATATGAGTATCAAAGAGTCGATTTTTGCCGTCAATCTCATCTGGATACTGCTGGGGATTTTTGGAGGCGGAGCGCTCTATTTTACCTCCCACGTATCGGCGGTCGACGCATTTTTCGAGGCCATCAGCGGCTTTACCACCACGGGAGCCACCATTTATACCGATATCGAAAGTCTTTCTAAAACCACTCTTATGGTGCGCTCACTGATGCACTGGCTGGGCGGTATGGGTATCATCGTGCTGGGCGTGGGGCTGCTGACCATCCTCAACCCTTCCGGCTCTTTGACGCTCTTTAAGTCCGAATCCACCGGCATCAATATCGAAAAGCTCACGCCCAAAATCAAAGACACCGCCACGAGACTATGGGGCATCTATATCGCCCTTACGCTCCTTGATGCCCTGCTGCTCTTTTTGGGCGGGATGAGCCCTTTTGATGCTATCAACCACGCCTTTTCCACCATCTCCACAGGCGGGTTTTCTACCAAAAACGCGAGTCTGGGCGCTTGGGCCGACAATAGCTTCATTTTGTGGGTAACGACTCTTTTTATGTTTCTTAGCGGCATCAACTTCCTCGCACACTTGCGCGCACTCCATAAAGACTGGAGCGGGTATCGCAGCGAAGAGGTGCGCTGGTATGCCATCATCTTTTTTACGCTCTCCATTGCACTTACTCTTGCCCATACGCTCCTGGACCACGACAGCCTTTGGCACAGCGCCACACACGCCTTTTTCACCATCTCCTCGATTCTCACCACCACGGGATTTGCATCCATTGACTACTCCGGCTGGGCGGCCCCTGCCCTTGCGCTCATCGTCATTCCTATGTACATAGGCGGCAATGCAGGCAGCACCGCCGGGGGCGTGAAAGTAATACGCTACGTGGTGCTTTTTAAGAATCTCTTTGCCCAAATCAAACAAAACCTCCATCCCAATGCCATAGTAGATACCTTTATCGACGGCAAACGGGTTACGGGCAAGATTTTGGGCAGTGTGCACGGCTTTTTCTTTATCTATGTGCTAACCAATCTGCTTTTGGCACTCTTTTTGTTTGCCTGCGGCCACGATTTTCTCACATCCGTCACGGCGGCAATCGCCTGTATCGGCAATATCGGACCGGGCCTTGGTCACGTAGGCCCGGCGGACAATTTCGCCTTTTTTAGCGATAGCGAGAAGATTGTCCTGGCGATTTTTATGATTATAGGAAGGTTGGAGTTTTATACCTTTATCGCACTCTTTTCTCGTGAATTTTGGAAAAAATTTTAAAAGAGTACCGATAATACAAATACCCAAAATCCCAAAGGCCGGCAATGTTTCGTAAACACCTCACCGAACAGACCGCCATACTCATTTCCGTCACCAAATGGATGGTGCTCTCTTCAGTTATCGGCATCATCATCGGTGCTATCGTCACACTCTTTCTCAAATCCATCCAATACGCAGAACACTACCAAAAGGCTTTGCCTTTTCCCTACTACTATCTCTTGCCGGTGGTTTTGGTTTTTGTAGTGTGGCTCATTCGCACCTTCGCTCCCAGTGCCGAGGGGCACGGCACCGAAAAGGTGATAGAGGCGGTCCACAAGCGCCACGGCAAAATCGATATCAAAGTGGTCCCCATCAAGCTCATCGCCACGGTGCTCACCATCTTCGCCGGCGGTTCTGTGGGCAAAGAGGGGCCTGCCGGCCAAATCGGTGCGGCGAGTGCTTCCGGGATTAGCGATCTTTTGCGCTTTAGCGACGCAGATCGCAAAAAGATCGTCATCTGCGGTATCAGCGCCGGTTTCGCTTCGGTCTTTGGCACGCCCATCGCCGGGGCGATATTTGGCGTAGAAGTACTTATCATCGGCGTCATTTTGTACGATGTGCTGCTTCCCTCTTTCATAGCGGGTTTTGCCGCATTTACCACGGCGCAATTTCTAGGAATAGACTACACCTATTTCGACCTGCACTACTACCAAAGCATCGCTCTCGATCCCGTGCTGATAGCCAAAGTGGTAGCGGCGGGACTCTTTTTTGGCCTCGTTTCGGATTTGATGGTCACTTCCGTTAACTACATACATAAAGGCATCGAAAAGATACGGCTCAACGTCTACCTCAAAGCGCTGCTTGCAGGACTCGCCCTCGTGGCCATCGCCGCAGCTTTTGGGCCTCAATATCTGGGACTTGGGATGGATACCATCTCCGACACACTCAATCCCGACCCCTACTTTGCAAAAGACCTTCCTTGGTACGCCTTTATCCTCAAGACCATCACCACTGGCCTCACTCTGGGCGGTGGCGGAAGCGGAGGCGTCATCACGCCGGTCTTTTACGTAGGGGCCACCAGCGGCCACGCCTTTGGAGCCTGGTTTGACTATCAGCATATTACCCTCTTTGCAGCACTTGGCTTTGTAAGCGTGCTCTCAGGCGCTACAAACGCTCCTATCGCCGCCACCATTATGGCCGTGGAGCTTTTCGGGCTCGAAATCGCGCACTATGCGGCCATCAGCGCGGTGATCAGCTTCCTCGTCACCGGCCATCGCAGTATCTTTCCTTCACAAATCTTGGCGATGAAAAAGAGTGAAATTCTCGAGGTGAAAATCGGTCAGGAGATCGAAAAGGCGGAAGTGGAGCTAGAGCAAAGAGAGTTTACACGCTTCCAGCGCATCCGCCGCCGCATCTTGCGCAAGAAGCGCGAACTCAATAAGAAGTGATCAAAGCTTTCTGAGCACCTTCGCCAAACGCTCTTCGATCTCTTTGGGGTCCCAAAGGATATGTTTTTTTATGGTGCGTTTGGTTGCTAGGCGCAAAAAGACTTCGATCAAAAAGGCCCCAAAAAAAGCAGCCGCTACGTACCAGCCCACACTTGGCATCTTATGGGATGTATAAATAAGTGCAAAAATCGCCGCACCAAAAGCACCTATCGTAGCGAGCGCCACGAGCAAAGGATTCGCCTGCGTGCGTTTGATTTTGAAAAAGTGGCCAAGATGCACGAAGCCCTGAATCAATAGTACAACTATCGCCGCGATAGTAGCGATTTGATCCAAATTTAAAAACAGAATCATAGGCACGATAAGCAGAGCCGAGACGATAAGTCCTTCGGTAGAGCGAAAGACGTTGTATTCGTAGATTTTGGGTAGCTCCCCTTTTCGCGCCAAATCGTAGCTAATCTGCGTGGCTGCATAGAGGCTTGCATTGATAGCGCTCATAGCGCTAATCAGCGCCACTGCAGCCATCACACGAAATCCGAGTTCCCCGAAAATCGGCTTGGCCGCTTCTGCTAGGGCGTAGTCTTTGGCTCGTATCACCTCCGATAGCGGCAAATTCCCCAGTACCGCCACCGCCGTCGCCACGTATAAAAGCATTACGAACACGATGGCGATAAGCATCGCCCGCAGCATATTTTTGGCCGGATTTTCCATATCTTCGACCGTGTTGGTAATGACGCTAAAACCCTGATAGGCAAAAAAGACCAGCCCCAAAGCGTAGAAGAGATTGATAAAAGCGGGGGACGCACCGCTCGCAAGACGCTGGGGGTCGATATACAAAAGCGCCGCTCCCACAAAGACTACGAGAGCAGTGAGTTTGAGAATGACGATGGCGTTTTCGCTCTTTGCCACGATGCTTGCTCCTATGAGATTGATAAGGGTAAAAAAGGCCAAAATCCCCAGCGCAAAAACATCGACCCAAAACTCACTTACACCTCCCGGCATATAGGTAGCGGCATAAGTGCCAAAAGACTTGCACACTGCAGCCAGCCCTATGAGCTGCGCCAGATAAAAGAGCACGCCGGCACTGCCGCTAAAGACCCCTTCGCCATACTCTTGCACCAAATACTCTATCACTCCGCCACGGCTTGGATAGACGAGGGCCAGCTTGGCTAGCGAGTAGCCGGCCAGCAGCGCGATGAGCCCACCGAGGATGAAGGTGTAGATGACGAGATTGCCCGCTATCGCACCCGCTTCGCCGATAACGATAAAAATCCCGATACCCACCATCGAGCCGATTCCCAAAAAGACGGCACTCCAAAGTCCAAAAGCCTTTTTGTCCATCTCCATCCTTCTTTTTTCTTAGGATTATAGAACATCTGCGCCACAAAAACTGCAACCAAAGGCACAAATGAACAGCATTCACGAAAATGACATTTATTTCATCCTCAGCTTTTTTATCATACTATATGCATATGAACAAGAACATCCTCTACCTGGGGCTCGTGAGCTTCTTTACCGATTTTGCCACGGCGATGATAAATCCCATCTTACCCATATTCGTGGTCTACTACCTCCATGCAAGTGTGGAGAAACTCGGCTACATCGTGGCTATCGCCACTTTCGTCTCCTATATCTTTCGCATCGCCAGCGGCTATATCAGCGATAGATTTGCCATCGTCAAGCCTATCGTGGTCGCGGGCTACGCGCTCTCGGCA
>WGBB01000049.1 GCA_015494505.1 Nitratiruptor sp.
GAAAGGATGTAGATGAAACTAATTCTCATACGCCACGGACAAAGCGAATGGAACGCCAAAAACCTCTTTACCGGCTGGATCGATGTGAATCTGAGCGAAAAAGGTAAAGAGGAGGCCAAAAAGGCCGGCAAACTGCTCAAAGAGGCCGGCATCTACCCGGCAATCTGCTACACCTCCTACCTCAAACGCGCCATCCATACGGCACAAATCGCGCTGAATGAGCTGGGCTGGGAGCATATCGATGTGCTTCGCAGCTGGAAGCTCAACGAGCGCCACTACGGCGACTGGCAAGGTAAGAACAAAGATGAAGTGAAAGCCAAGTACGGCGAAGAGCTCTTCATGGCTGTGCGCCGCGGCTACGACACGCCACCCCCGCCCATCGAAGAGAGCGAGCCCGACTACGAAGAGCGCTATCCCGTCGATCCCAAATATGAAAACATCGGCTACCATCCCAAAAGCGAATCGCTTAAAGATACTCGCGAGCGCGTGATCGAGTATTTTTATGAAGAGATCGTGCCATCACTTTTGGTCTATGGCGACGTGATGATCGCCGCACACGGCAATTCGCTGCGTGCGCTTATCATGTTTTTGGAAAATATCGCACCCGAAGATATCCACAAGATCGAAATCCCCACAGGCACACCCATCGTCTACGACCTAACCAAAGAACTGGTCATTAAAGATAAAACCATTTACAACCACTAAACATCCAAGCCCGGCTGCTACCGGGCTTTGCTATCAAATAGATAGATAATTCTCATTAAGTTTTGTTATAATATCCCTCCCGAAAATAACGCAGTATGGAGCAAGATTTGCAGTATCGAGCATACAATAGTAAGAGTTTCAAAAAGATCGAGCAGGTACAAAAGTACCTTTCGCCACAAGACATCGAAAATATCGAGATAGCCTCGCTCGTTTTCCCGTTCAAGGTCAACAACTACGTCATCGACAAGCTGATCGATTGGGAAAATTACAAAGACGATCCCATCTTTCGCCTCGTCTTTCCCCATAAAGATATGCTTTTGCCAAAGGATTTCGCAAGACTCAAAGAGCTTGTAAAAAAAGGGGATAAAACGGAGCTAGAAAAAGCTATCTATGAGATACGTATGAGCCTCAATCCCCACCCTGCCGATCAGATGGCAAACGTGCCCGAAATAGACGGTAAGAAGCTTGCAGGAAGCCAGCACAAATACAAAGAAACAATTCTCTTTTTCCCCAAGCAAGGCCAAACCTGTCACGCCTACTGTAGTTTTTGCTTCAGATGGCCGCAATTTACCGGTATCGATGAGCTAAAATTTGCTATGAAAGAGGTGGAGCTGCTCATCGAATACATCAAAGCCCATCCAGAAATCACCGATCTCATCTTCACCGGCGGCGATCCGCTTATTATGAGCACCAAACTGCTCAAAAGCTATATCGAGCCGATCCTGCAAGCGAAGATTCCGCATCTAAAAAATATCCGCTTCGGCACCAAGACCCTGGGCTTTTGGCCTTACCGTTTCACTACCGACAAAGATGCCGAGGAACTGCTCGAGCTCTTTCGCACCATCGTAGCGAGCGGCTATCACTTGGCATTTATGGCACATTTCAACCACTACAAAGAGCTGCGCACGCCCGAGGTGCATGAAGCTATCGAAAAAATCAAAGCCACAGGCGCCGTCATCCGCACACAAGCTCCCATATTACGTCACATCAACGACAGCGCCGATGTATGGGCCACGATGTGGAAAGAGCAGGTAGCTTTGGGTATGGTGCCCTACTATATGTTCATAGCCCGAGATACGGGAGCGCAGCACTACTTTGGACTTCCTCTCGTGCGCGCATGGGAGATCTATCGTGATGCCATCTCAGCTGTCAGCGGCCTAGCACGCACGGCCAGAGGCCCCAGTATGAGCGCAGCACCCGGCAAAATAGCTATTAGCGGCGTGAGTGAAATAGCTGGTCAGAAGGTAATAGTACTCTCGATGCTCCAGGCTAAAAACCCAGAGCTTGTTGATCGTCCATTCTTCGCCAAATATAACGAAAAAGCGCAGTGGATCGACGAGCTCGAGCCGGCATTCGCCGACAAGTTCATTTTCGAATCATGATTAGTCTATGAAGTTGAGAAGAGAGAGGATCTCTTCGGGGATCCGGTAGTTCTTTTGCACCACATCATCGATCGGGAGTGTAGAAAAAACGCCGTCGTTGTAAACCACCACGCGGCGCTCCTCGCCACGATGGAGCGCTTCTATCGCCTCCACCACGTAGCCAAATCCCAGGAGCCTATCCTGTACCGTAGGATTGCCTCCACGCTGGATATGCCCCAGCACCGTCACACGCGTCTCCATCCCGAGCGTCTCCTCGCACCATTTAGCTATCTCGGCGGTGCGTTTGGTTCCCTCGGCCACGATGGCGATGAGATAGGTGCGCCCCCGTTCCAGCTCTTTTCGTAAAATCTGTGTCGCTACGTCTATGTTGAATTCCACCTCGGGAATCACGCACACTTCCGCCCCGCAGGTTATGGCACTCACGGCCGCCAAGTAGCCGCACTCCCTGCCCATCGTCTCGATCACGAAAGCGCGGCTAAAAGTCGATGCGGTATCGCGGATGCGATCGATAGCGTCACGGATGGTGTTGAGAGCCGTATCGACACCGAGGCAGAGCGAAGTGCCGTAGATGTCGTTATCGATGGTGGTGGGAATGCCGATGAAATTGACGTCATGCTCTTTTTTGAAAATATCCAGGGCGCGAAAGCTGCCATCCCCTCCCAGCACCACGATCGCTTCGATACCGTTTTTTTGCAAGTTTTCGTACGCCTGGTCGCGGTAGCGCTTTTCGTACCATCTTTTGGAACGCGACGAGCCGATAATCGCGCCGCCACGATGGATGATACCCGCCACATCCTCATAGGATGCTTTTTGTATTTTCCCGTCGATGAGACCTTCAAGCCCACCATAGATAAAATAGGGCTCATCCCCCACTTCGAAGCAAAACTCCACGAAGCGCTTGATGGCCGGGTTCATCCCGGGGGCGTCACCCCCGCTTCCCATGATGGCTATTTTCATAGGTCGCGTTCGATCGCTCTTTTGAAGGTGTTGAAGTAGATATCTTGAAGTCTCTTTATATCCATCTCGATTTCACATAGACAAAACTTCGGCCCTCCGATGGTACCGAGCGGCGTGGCATGGATACCGATCTCGTTGGCCAGCTCTTCGAGTGCGTGCATATCTTTGGGATCGATCTCCACGAGAGCGCGGCTAAAAGTTTCACTGAAGATATCTCTACTATCATCGAAACAGAAATTGCCCACAAATCCCATGCCGCTCTTGGCCGCCATCTTCGCGAGGCTAATAGCAAGTCCTCCCACTCCGATATCTTTTGCGGCTTTGAGTAGTCCTCGTTTGTTGGCTTCGATCACGAATTCCCAGAGCTTGCGCTCCTTTTCGTAGTCGATTTTGGGTAGCGTGCCTTCCACCTTGCCAAAGAGCTCTTTGAGATAGAGGCTGCCTCCAAACTCCTTCTCGGTATCGCCGATGATGTAGACAACGTCGTTTTCTTTTTGGAAGATTGAGGGGAGCACCTTCTCGGCATCGTCGTTGAGCCCCACCATCGCGATGGTGGGCGTAGGATAGACGCTCACGCCGTTGGTTTCGTTGTAGAGCGATACGTTGCCGCTCACCACGGGAGTGTTGAGAGCTTTGCAGGCCTCTTTGACTCCCTCCGTTCCTTGGGCGAATTGCCACATCACTTCGGGATTTTCTGGGTTGCCGTAGTTGAGGCAGTCGGTGATAGCAAGAGGTCTCGCGCCGCTCATAGCCACGTTGCGCCCCGCCGCCATCACGGCCGCTGCCGCTCCTCCTTTGGGGTCGATGTAGCAGTAGCGTGGGTTGCACTTGCTGCTTATGGCTATCGCTTTGCCGTTTTCCTTGACGCGGATCACGCTGGCATCGAGGCTGCCTGGATGTTTAACGGTGTTGGTCTGCACCATCGAATCGTACTGCTCATAGACCCACGCCTTGTCCACCACCTCCAGCGAGCTCCAGAGCTTCTCGAAGGCCTTTTGGTTATCCACGTGGGGGACGGTATCGATGCTGGTCTCTTTAATGTATTCGAGGTAATCCGGTTTCTTGGTAGGACGATCGAGCACGGGCGCTTCCTCGCTGACCGGTGCCACCGGCACTTCCGCCACTTTCTCGCCGTGCCAAAAGAGCTCCATCATGCCCGTATCGGTCACCTCGCCGATGACGGCAGCGTCTAGATCCCATTTTTTGAAGATTTCGATCACTTTGTTCTCGGTGCCTTTCTTGGCACAAATGAGCATACGCTCTTGTGATTCGGAGAGCATCAGTTCATAGGGGGTCATCCCCTCCTCTCGCATCGGCACGCGATCGAGATACATCCGCATACCGCTGCCGGCACGTCCTGCCATCTCGAAGCTGCTGGATGTCAGACCCGCCGCACCCATATCCTGGATGCCCACTACATAGTCGGTCTTAAAGAGTTCCAGGCAGGCTTCGAGCAGCAGCTTTTCGGTAAATGGGTCACCCACCTGCACCGTAGGTCTAAGACTCTTGGACTCCTCGGTGAAGCTGTCGCTACTCATCACGGCTCCCCCGAGACCGTCGCGTCCCGTTTTGCTACCCACATAGATGACGGGATTGCCCACACCTTCGGCCCGGCCGTAGAAGATCTCATCTTTTTTGCAGATACCTAATGTAAAAGCGTTGACGAGGATGTTGCCGTTGTAGCAGGATTCGAAACTCACCTCACCGCCGATGGTGGGCACGCCCACGCAGTTACCGTATCCTCCGATACCGGCTACGACACCGCGCACCAGGTAGCGCTGATGAGCTCCTGTTTCATCCTCGCGCTCCACATCCCCGAAGCGCAAAGCATTGAGATTGGCCACGGGGCGTGCACCCATCGTAAAGACGTCGCGCAGTATCCCCCCTACTCCCGTCGCAGCTCCCTGATAAGGCTCGATGAAGCTCGGGTGGTTATGGCTCTCCATCTTAAAAACCGCAGCCATCCCGTCACCGATATCGATGACACCGGCGTTCTCTCCCGGTCCTTGAATCACCCATGGAGCTTCGGTGGGGAATCCTCGCAGATACTTTTTGCTGGACTTATAGCTGCAGTGTTCGCTCCACATAGCGCTAAAGATACCGATCTCTACGAGGTTTGGCTCGCGTCCGAGGATTTTTTTGATATGTTCGTAGTCTTCGAGGGTGAGTTTGTGGGCTTTGAGAACTTCTTGGAGGTTGTCCATACCTATCCTTGTGCAATGGTAGTTTTGAAGATATTCTACACAAAAAAAGATTGCGATTTGATTAAGCGGCTACTTTGCGTTCCACTTCTTGCGCAGCTCCTCTTGGCGCTTGAGGAATTCCTGCAAGAGGCTCTCTTTGTCAAAGCCAAGCTTTTTGGATAGCTCCTCTTTGTCGATTCCCGTCGCGGCTGCTGCATTGGCCACCACCTGTTCGCTCTCTAATATCAAAGAGGGCTCGATATCGTGTTTACGCAAGTAGCGAAAAAGCTTTTTGAGTTGCCATTCGGGGATATCGCGGCCTGCGAGTAAGAATTTGAAGTGGTTGTACTCCTCTTTGATTTTCGTGTAGCGATAATAGAGGGCGGCGCCTAGCGCCACTAGGAAGAAGGCGCCGAGAGTAATGAGTGATAGAGTAAGTGCGTGTGTATCGTTACCAAACTTAAATCGTACAAGAAGCTCTTCCATACTCCTTTAGGATATCACAACGTATATCCCATCTCCTTTGCTACCTTTTTGATATGTTCGAGACGTTTTTCGATAGGCGGGTGGGATGCGAAAAGATCCAAAAATCCCACGATCCCGAAAGCCTTCATATCGCTTGGCAGGGCCACGCGCTCTTTTGGGATTTGGCCGAGTTTAGCAAGAGCGTAGTAGATGCCTTGTGGACCATCGAGGCGCACCGCACCTTCGTCCGCCTTGTATTCGCGATAGCGGCTAAACCACATCGCCAGCATACTGGCAAAGATCGTGAGCGCTATCTCTAGAGCGAAGCTGATAGCCATATAGGCCATAGGCGAAGGATTGCCCTCTTCATCTTTTGGTGCGATGATGTTGGCGATGAGGCGCGAAAAGAAAAAGACGAAGGTGTTGAGCACCCCTTGCAAGAGCGTCATCGTGATCATATCGCCATGCTTGATGTGGCTGATTTCATGGGCAAGCACCCCTTCGATTTCATCGGCATTCATCAAATCAAACATACTGCTTGAGACGGCTACGAGAGCGTCGTTGCGGTTCCATCCCGTGGCAAAAGCGTTGGGAGGACCGTCGAAAACCCCGACTTCCGGCATTCCTATACCCGCCTCTTTTGCAAGTTTCGCCACAGTCTCCACCAGCCACTTTTCCGTAGGATGGGTCGGATTTTCGATCACACGTACACCCATGTGCATCTTGGCCATCCATTTGGATAAAAAGAGGCTAATAAGCGCACCACTAAAGCCTACAATAAACGATAGGATCAAAAGACCACTTATGGTATTTTGATCGAGCCTTACACCGAAGAAGGCTTCGAGAATGAAAATAGTCAGGTATATCGA
>WGBB01000050.1 GCA_015494505.1 Nitratiruptor sp.
CATGCCATTATCGTGGATGCCAATAACGCTTTAGGATTTCCCGATGTAAGTTTTCTTAAGCGCTTCGTAGTTTTTAGCAAATATACGCGTCCCAAACATGCCGACATAGTCATCAGCGACTATACCCTTACATATCAAAAAACCGTTATAACGGGCGGGCTCAACCTCTTTCCCAAATGGGCCGATGCAAAGCAGACTAGCTTTTACTATACGGATATGTCCGGCGTGCCAACGCTCTATCGCGTCGATATCTATAAAGGTACCCGGACGAAGATAACATCAAGCGAGGGGATGCTTGTCTGCTCCGATGTGAGCCGTGACGGAACGAAGCTTCTTTTAACTATGGCTCCGAATATGCAACCCGATATCTATCAGCTCGATCTTCTATCAGGATCCCTGACGCGCATTACGCGCTATCCCGGAATTGATGTCAATGGAAACTATGTCCAAAATGACCGCGCTATCGTTTTTGTCTCCGATAGGCTAGGATATCCTACTATTTTTACCAAGCGTATCGGTTCGCGTGCCGTGCAGCGCGTAGTCTATCACGGTACCAACAATAGCGCCTGTAGCGCCTATGGTGATTATGTGGTCTATTCGAGTCGTGAAACGGATAATGCCTTTGGGCGCAATACATTCAACCTCTATCTCGCTTCGCTTACAAGCGACTATATCAGACGTCTGACGGCAAACGGTGTCAATATTTTTCCAAGATTCGGCATCGATGGCGAGACGATAATGTACATCAAAGAGTTTGGCCGCCAAAGCGGTCTGGGAATCATCAGGCTTCGTTACAACAAAGCCTATATCTATCCGCTAGCGGTAGGCAAAATCCAATCACTCGACTGGTAAACCCAAATTACAGAAAGGATGTAACATGAAAAAAACAATGCTCAGCATCGCGGTAGCGGCACTAGTGTTCACTGGATGTGCGAAAAAAACCGTAGAGGTCCAAGCACCAACCACACAGCAACCGACCCAACAAACGACGCAAGTGAATGAGGGAAGCGGTATTCAAACGATTAATCAAAATCAAAACAGCGAAGAGCTGAAAATGCAAAAAATGAAATTGATAGAGTCCAAGGCCAAAAAAATCTACTTCGACTTCGATAAATACAACATCCGTCCCGACCAAGTCCAAAACGTCGATTTCGATGCGCAGCTTTTTAATATGGAGGATGCGAAAGAGTTCAAGGTCAAAGTGGAGGGAAACTGCGACGAATGGGGAACGGACGAGTATAACTACGCTCTGGGCCTCAAGCGCGCTAAAAGCGTCAAAGATGCTCTCGTAGCCCGCGGTGTGGATGCAAGTCGCCTCACTATCATCAGCTACGGCGAGAGCAATCCTGTATGTACCGAGCACACAAAAGAGTGCTGGGCGAAAAATAGACGTGTCGAGTTCGAACTCATCCCATAAGGATTTGGAGTGAAACGCTATTTTTTTTCATTTTTCGTCGCCGTAGCGGCTCTGGCCGAAGAGCCCTCGGCTTTTGAAGCGGGCAATCTCAATGCCTCCAAGCCCTATGGCCTTACCCCTCAGGAACAGGCCATCTGGCAGAACAAACAGGATATCAAACAGCTGAAAACCAGGCTCTACACACTCCAAAGCGATGTGCAAAACATCAAAGAACGCATCGCCGGTATGGAGAGCCTCATAGAAGGCATCGATCAAAGTCTCAACCGCTTACGCCGCAGCGAAACGAACCAAAGTGTAGCAAGCAGCGACGAGATAGCGGCACTACGGGAAGATCTCAATACATCCATCGCACTGCAAAAAGAGAACTATGCCAAAATCCGTCGGATTCTACGTGAATTGACTAAAATGGTGGATCATATCAACGCCACCTATGTCTCGAAAAAGGAGCTCAAAAGCGAGCTGGCTAAAATTTATGCTCTCATCGACAAGAAGCGCACCATGAGCGAGCCTGCTTCGAAAATATATGCCAAAGCACGCGAAGCATACAAAAAAAGAGACTACGCCAAAGCAAAAGAGCTCTATGAAGCGGCTATTGCGAAAAACTACAAGCCTGCTACGAGCCACTTCTATGCGGGAGAGAGCTGCTACTACTCCAAACAGTACGACTGCGCGGTGGAGCACTATAAAAAGAGCGCAACACTCTATGCCGACTCCGCTTTTATGCCCACGCTCCTGCTCCATACGGCCATCTCTTTAGAAAAGCTAGGCAAAAAGAAAGAAGCGAAACAGTTTTACGACAATCTCATAAAGCTCTATCCTAAATCCAAAGCGGCCGCAATCGCAAGAAAAAGAGTTAAATAATAAGTTAAAGAGTGCGCAAGCTTTTTTTGTTACAATCAAATTGCAAATCAAAGGAAAAGGTATACTATGGCAATCGAAGAAAACAAGGTAGTAGGCATCGAATATACCGTAAAAGATGCACAAACGGGCGAAGTGATCGACTCAAACGTAGGACATAAGCCTCTCTATTTCATCACGGGAAAAAATCAGATTATCCCGGGTCTTGAGAAGCAAATCGTGCAGATGAATCCCGGTGAGAGCGCAGACGTGCTCGTCAAAGCCGAAGAGGCGTATGGTCAAAAAGATGAGAGCGCAGTACAGACTCTTCCTCGCGAGCAGTTCCAAGGTATCGACCTGCAAGAGGGGATGACACTCTACGGGCAGGGTGAAAACGGCGAAACCGTTCAAGTGACCGTAAAATCTTTCAACGATAAAGAGGTTACGATCGATTTTAACCATCCGCTCGCCGGAAAAGACTTGATGTTTACAGTCAACGTCAAAGAGGTGCGCGACGCTACACCCGAAGAGGTGATGACCGGTCAAGTGATCGACCCCAACGAATCTTGCGGTTGCGGCACAGGCTGCGGCTGCCACTAAGCCTTCGCTCCCTTTTGGGGGCTTAAACTTCTTTTAGTCTCTCCTTTGCTACAATGTCCCAAACATTTTAGGAGCGACGATGAAAAGAGTAGCACTGCTTTTTCCCGGCCAAGGAAGCCAAAAAGTGGGCATGGGCCGAGATTTCTACGATAACGACTCTCTTGCC
>WGBB01000051.1 GCA_015494505.1 Nitratiruptor sp.
AAAAACACCACCGCAACGACTGGCTATCTCTATCTTGATGAGATCATCGTAAGCAAAGAACACTACCCTAAAGCAAGCCTTGAGTTTGAAATCATGCAAAAAAATAGAGTAAAAAGAGTCCTTAAAACTCTTAAAGAAGGAGACAATCTTTATGAACTTTCAAATAATCTCACCGAATATAGAGATAATATGATGAGAGTAAATTAATTTATAAAGTAGTCAAGAGCATCGAAGATCTTGACTTTGTATAACTTTTTGCACATGTGCAATTACAGTTAATTTTAAATGTATATGGCATTTTTTAATTCGTCCAAATAGTCCGCCCACCATTGCATGAGTTTTGTTCTCAAGTCCAGGAATTTTGCTTTGTTGTACGTGGCGCGTATAGTATTTCGATCTGTATGTGCCATTTGAAGTTCTATCACTTCACTTGGAATACCGTGAACGTGAATATTTTCGTGTAGTAGTGTAGATGCTGTATGGCGGAAACCGTGACTCGTCATCTTGCCTTTGTAACCGATTCTGGCAATTGCATAATTCAATGTATTCTCGCTCATGGGACTTCTAAGTGTTATCGGTGAGGGAAATACATACGGTTGCCAACCAAACGTCGACATCTCTTCCAATATCTCTAAAGCCTGTTTGGATAGTGGAACGATATGCGAATTATCTATTTTCATCTTTTCGGCTGGGATGATCCAAAGTTTTCTTGTGAAGTCGACGTCTTTCCATTCCATATTGCGAATATTGGCAGGCCTCACGAATGTCAAAGAAAGAAATATGAGGGCTTTTTTAGTGATAAGATCACCCTTGTAGCTGTCCAAAGTTCTAAGAAGTTGGCCAAATTCGTACGGATTAGTGATGTGAGGATAGTTCTTGTGTTTGGTGCGTTTGAGAAGAAGATTGGTTGGTAGATTCGCAAGACAGTTGTTTTCCACATAACCGTTGGCTACAGCGTAATCGAGTATTCTGCGTGCCAATTCGAAAACTCTTCGACCTTGTTCCACATAGCCGGCATCTTGGATCGATCTGGCGATATTAATAAAAGGATTTTTGTCGATGCGATCGACATCTGCATTTTCGAGTTTCGCAAGATATTTTTCGTAACGACTCAGTTCCTTTTTAAAATATCCCTCGGACTTTTCCGATTCGAGTTTTTTCAGATATTGTCTCGCTATTTGACCAAAAGTCATCGAAGATGATTCTTGTGCGATTGGTACTCCTTGCTTGATGTTTTTCTTTAAACGATCCCTCGTTTCTCTCGCTTCTTGAAGAGACACATCTGGAAAGTGACCTATTGTATGAGAAGTTCTCTTTTTCGTCACGGGATGTACATAATCTAAAATCCATATTTTACTTCCAGTAGGATTGACTTGAAGTAACAGTCCTCTTCCGTCTCTTAGATAATAGACTTTGTCTTTGGGTTTCGCGTTCTTGATCTGAGTGACTGTGAGTGGTTTGACGAGTTTTGGCATGCAAACTCCTTCATAGATGGATATCTACCTTAAAAAGGCTCTTGTCGAGTTTTTTGCAGTAGATTTTTATGAATTGTATCCATCTACTGCGAAAAATCCGCAAAAAATAGTGTGATTCAGAAGGAAAAAAAGAGACAGAAAAAGACCTGTAGAAAAAATGAAGTGAATAAAACTCCCAATTTATGGTAATCGGTAAGGACATAGAAGGACAATGGACAAAAAATGGTTGTAGAATTTGCAGAAAAGCTCTGGTAACCGCGCATCCATGGTAGCAAGAAGCATACAGGGATTTAGTTGGAGATATCGAAAGGACGGGTGGTTGGTGGGCCTGGCAGGACTCGAACCTGCTACCAACCGGTTATGAGCCGGTTGCTCTAACCAACTGAGCTACAGGCCCTTATGCGAGAAAATGAAGCTGCGCAATTAGCGAATGTGAGTGGAATTATACAAAAATCGAAACCGAAAAGCAAGAAGATGCTCGAGAATACCGAAGAGGGTCATAAACATCACAAAGCTGCTGCCACCGTAGCTAAATAGGGGAAGGGGGACACCAACTACGGGTGCGAGCCCTATAGTCATGGCGATATTGACGCTCATGTAGGTAAAGAGCATGAGCGCTATGGCTACTGCTACCACTTGGGAAAAGAAATCTCCGCGAAGCTTATAGTAGGTCCCAAAGATATGGAGTATTAAAAGGCCATAGAGCGTCACGAGACCCAAAGCCCCGAAAAACCCGAAGCGCTCCACGAAGTATGCGAAGATAAAATCGCTCGTGGCAATGGGGAGAAAGCGAAGTTTTGTCTGCGTTGCTTTCTCTTCACTTTTGCCTGTGAGACCTCCCGAACCTATTGCAATGATAGATTGCTGCACATGGTAGCTCGGTTTTTTGCCCAAAAATGCTTCGATGCGCTTTTTCTGATAGTCATGCAAGAGATACTTATAAGCAACAGGAACGAAAAGCAAAAAACCTACAAGCAGCGTAGCCCAGATTTTCCAATGCACTCCTATGACAAAGAGGACGCCAAATCCGATGATAAGCAAAATCAGCGCAGTTCCTAAATCCGGTTCTTTGGCAATGAGCAAGAAAGGCAAAAGAATATAGAAGCTGATTTTTGCGAAATCTTTCCATCCATATCCTTCCTTAGGAGGCGGATTTTGTTGGATGATGTATGCAAGCATCAGGATAAAGGCCGGTTTGAAAAGTTCGGAAGGCTGTATGGTAGTGTGTAAAAACGGGATGGCGAGCCATCTTTTGGCGCCCAATTTGCTTACACCGAAAAGATCGACGCTGACAAGGAGTATGATTCCTAGCCAATATAAAAAAGGAATGACCCATTTATATTCGCGTAAAGGAGCCATGAAAGCTGCGAAAAATACCGCTGCTCCAACACCGTAATAGATCAGCTGTTTTTTGGCCAAAAGGGGATTGACATCACCGATGAGATAGTTTGATAGAATCATAAAAGGTAGAATGAGAAAAAGAAGAGCGAAATCGAAATGTGTTAAGATTCTTCTATCGATACCAAGCATAGCGACTTTTTGCTCCCATTATACGCCAAAAAGGATTAATATTGGCTAATGCAACCTTTCGAGCGACAAAAGAAGAGCGTCTCGACAAATTTCTCGCTCAAGAGCTCGATCAGCCTAGAAACCAGATAGAGCAACTTATTAAGAAGGGTTTGGTGACTGTAGAAGGAAAGGTAGCTGCGAAAGGAGGTTTGCGCCTCAAAGAGGGGATGCGAATTGACGTCACGCTTCCAAAGCCGGATGTATCTAAACCTCCACAGGTCGATTTTGATGTAGAGACAGTATATGAGGATGAAGATATTCTCGTTATCGACAAGCCGCCTGGAGTGGTGGTGCATCCTGCTCCCAGTGTAAAAGAGGCGACGCTGGTGGATTGGCTCAAAAACAAGGGTGTATCGCTATCGACTCTTAGCGGCGAGGAGCGCCACGGCATCGTGCATCGCATAGACAAAGAGACCAGCGGTCTTTTAGTCATAGCTAAAAATAACGAATCCCATCGCAAACTTGCCGAGCAGCTCCAAGATAAAAGCATGGGGCGTTACTACCTCGCTCTTATCGCGCCTCCACTTAAAGAAAACGTCATCGTCGATAGACCCATCGGGCGCAACCCTAAAAATCGCCTCAAAATGGCGATAATAGCTACAGGCAGGGCGGCTAAGAGCGCTTTTGCAAAGATAGCTACAGGCAAAGACGAAAAAATGGAACTCATAGCTGCGAAGCTTTTTACCGGTAGAACGCATCAGATACGAGTTCATTTGGCATCTTTGGGACGCCATATATTGGGAGATAGTTTATATGGCTTTAAGAGCAAAAAAGATACAATTCCTAGAGTATTTTTGCATGCATATATACTTTATCTCAGGCATCCTAGGAGCGGCAAACAGATGCGATTCGTAGCGCCATTGCCGCAAGATATGCGCTCGTTTTTGCAACGACATTTTACTATGGAGAATATCGATGAAGAGATTGCACCTGATTCTATTGAGTCTCGTTTTGATTTTGATAACGGGATGTGGATTACAGCCGACTCCTTCTAAGCCAAAAATCGATTTGAGTATGCCCTCTATCCAAAAGGTGCGCACGCTTGCCGACATAACCAGCGTGGCATTGGAATGGACGCCGAGCTACAACGAGCGTGTCCAAGGCTATTACATCTACCGCGGTAAAAACGGAGGCAAGCTCGAGCGCATCGCAACTATCGAAGACCGCTACAGCTCACACTATCTAGACAAAAAACTTGAGCCAAGTACCACCTATGTTTATGCGATATCAAGCTATGACAAGCAGGGACGAGAGTCCAAACCATCCTCGCCCGTTACGGTTACGACGCTTCCCGTGCCTGAAGCCGTGCCTTTTATCGAAGCGATAGACCATCTGCCTAGAGAAGTCAAACTCATTTGGCGTCCGCATCCGTATGCCAGAATAGACCGCTACGTAATCGAGCGCAGCACACCTGAACAAAGAGAATGGAAAGAGGTCGCTACGCTCCATGGTCGTCTCAATGCCGAATATATCGACAAGGGTCTTGAAGATCGCAAAATCTATTATTACCGCATCTTTGCCAAAACCTGCGACGGCATCCTTTCCAAGCCGTCTGCAATTGTCAAAGCTTCTACAAAACCGCGTCCGAGTGTAGTCAAAGGGCTTCAAGCGACTACGAATCTGCCCAAAAAGATTATCATCACATGGCAGCCAAATCCAGAGCCTGATATCGTGGAGTATAAAGTTTACAAGAGCCTTTTTGAGATCGGTCCTTACGTAGTGATTGCCAAAACGAGAGATACGAAATATATCGATCTTATAGATGAAGATGGTGTGAAGCGCTACTACAAGGTCACTGCGGTGGATAAGGATGGACTCGAGAGCTTTAAGCAAGATGTCCCTGCTGCCGGCCAAACATTGGGAAAACCGCTGCCTCCTGTTATCGTCTATCAAAATTTCGACGGAAAAACTTTGACCTTGCGTTGGGAGTCGCCTGATCATCGAGCAGTGCGCTATGAAGTGCATAAGAAAGTTATAGAAGGGTTCTTGAGTTCGAAAACGTACAAATTCACAGGTATTACAGATACTAGCTTTACAGACAGTGGTCTTGTACCCGGAAACAGCTATATCTATGAAGTGTATGCAATCGACCAAAACGGCATAAAATCTGATCCAAGCAAAAAAATCGAGATCAAGATTCCTAAAGCCGAATAATGCCGCATATCAAGGCAAAACGGATCGAAAATATCAA
>WGBB01000052.1 GCA_015494505.1 Nitratiruptor sp.
GATCGCTTCCATATCAAGCGCGCCGTAGAAGGGTCGCTGAAGCGTCTTGGCACCGACTACATAGATCTGTATCAGATGCACTGGCCAGATACCGTGGTGCCGATAGAAGAGACGATGCGCGCCTTTGATGAGCTGGTACGAGAAGGGAAGGTGCGCTACATCGGCACCTCCAACGACACAGCCTACGGCCTGACTAAAGCAAACATGGTGGCCAAATACGAGGGACTCGCCAGATTCGAATCGATCCAAAACAACTTTAGTGTCCTCAATCCCCGCTTTTTCGATGAGTTAGAAAACGTTTGCCGCCGTGAGCAGGTAAGTTTGCTGCCCTATTCACCGATAGCGGGTGGGATCCTCAGCGGCAAGTACAACCAAAAGTTCATCCCCGAAGATGCCAGATTTTCCCTCTACCTCAAGCACCCCGTCAAGCGGGTGCGCGAACATGCCAAGCGTTTCTATAACGATAAGACTCTCGCCATGACGGCAGAGTTTTTGCAAATAGCCGAGGAGGCCGGCATCCATCCCGTCACACTGGCGGTGGCCTATAGCAAGCACTTCGATTTTGTCGCTTCCACCATCATCGGGGCGCGCAAGCTCGAGCAGCTTGATGCTTCACTGGCTGCGATGGATTTGCAACTCGATCGTGCTATACTCAAAAAGATAACCGCTTTGCAGAAAAAATATTGCTACCCGATGGGATGAGATATGAAAAAATTGCTCTTTCTTCTCGCAGCGCTCGTTCTCACAGCTGACGAAGTGACTATCTACAAAGGTTTCGCTTTTGTCAAAGAGACGCGAAACGTAAAAAACCATATCATCGCACCACTGCCCAAAACGATCGTATCCGATAGCATCTTTGTAAACGGAGCTAAGGGATATTACCGTTATAAGCCGGCCGGATTTGATCGTAATGCCCTGCTACAGAGCTATTTGCACAAACGCGTGCGCTTCGATCATGGCAAGGAGGTACTCGAAGGCGAGCTTATCAGCATCGATCCTATCATCATCCAAACATCGAACCGTGCCTATTTCGACGTAGCTTTCAAGGATATCCATTTTCCTTCGGTGCAGATTCCTACAGCTCCTAGCCTCTATGTAGAAGAGCCCCAAAACGGGAAAACGGAAGTTATGTATCTTGCAGAAGGTATCGGCTGGAGGGCCAACTACACCGCGCGTATGGGTAACAGACTCGATCTGAGAGGCGCCATAAAGATAGAAGATAGAAGCGGCTATCGCTACAATCTCGTGAAACTGAGCGTCGTAGCCGGAGATGTGCGCCGCAAAAAGAGTGTGCGTAAGCCCCCTATCATGATGAAAGCTATGGCGATGGAGGCTGCACCCGCCCAAGTCGCCCCAAAGAGCGTGACGGGGCTCTATCGCTACGACATTCCCGGTCGCTGGAATCTCCAAGACGGGCTCTACGTGCCTTTCGTGCAGCTGAGCATCCCCTACGAGCTTCGCTACCGTGCGGATTTGTATAGCGTAGGCTACCATCGCGGCACGCTGCGCCAAAAGTTTCGTCGCATTCTCACCTTTCGCTCGCCAAAGCCTCTGCCCCAGGGCACGGTACGAATCTATAGCGACGACACCTTTTTGGGAGAGGCGTACATAAACGATATGGCACCAAAAGAGCGCGTGCGTCTCGAACTTGGCAAAGATTTCGATCTTTCCATCGAGAGAGTGACGAAGGAATATGAAAATAGCAAGACATTTTTCCGCTCACGCGTGCGATACGTGGCGAAAAATCCGAAAGCGCATGAAGTGACGGTGCATATCTACGAGCATCTGCCTTGGCCAGGCATGCGTATAACGAGTGAGCGTAGTTACCGCAATATCGATGCATCTACTATCCTCTACACGCTGAAACTTCCTGCCAAAAGCACCCGCACTTTCGAAGCTACCTACAGCTACCGTAAAAAGTGACGGAAAAAGTCTCAATATACTTGACTTTTTTCGCCACACTCCGTATAATAACAGCAAATCGTCTGAGAAACTTTTCTATTAGGTTCGCCGATGAACTACATCTATCTGCGCTCAAAGAGCGAACGCTATTCGCTGGCGACGCAAGAGCAGAATATCAAGGACTACATGAGCCTTAACGGCTACGAAGTGGGGGTGATCGAGATCGAGGTTTCTCCCTACAACAAGTCACTTGAAGAGCGTCAAGAGTTTCGTGACTTTTTGCACTCGCTCAAGCCCGGTGACAGACTCTTTGTCTACGATCTTCGGGCTTTAAGCCACAAAATAGGTGAAGTGATTAAAATACTCAATTGTATCTTCGATCACGAGATCGAACTTGTGGTGACAAAATATGGCGTGAGTATCGATCGCGAAACGCCGGCATATGTGCCCATATCGCTGCTCAATCAACAGCGAGAAGAGAACAAACGGGCTGCAAGCCACACAGGCCGGCCAAAAGGCAGCATCTCGCGCTCGAAATATGACAAATACCGTGAAGAGATTATCAAGATGATCAAGGAGGGAAAAAGTGTGACGGAAATCGCCAAGGAGCTGGGAGTCAACCGCAGCTCGATTAGGGATTATATCAATTCGCGCGAACTGCGCAAAATAGCGACGGGGGAGATGGGACGTGTGCGTGTACTGGAACTTCCAAAAGCTCAATGTAAAATCAACAACAAAGGATGAAAATGGCTACCGCAACAGCGAAAGAGTCTAAAGTCAACAAAGCCAAAGAGTATCTCAAAAACTGGATACCCTATCGGTATAAACGCTATGTCTTTTATGCGATCGTGACGATCATTTCATTAGTATTGCCTTGGATTCGTATCAACGGCAACCACTTCTTCTTGCTCAACTTCGACCATATGCAGCTGCACCTTTTCTTCGTGCGCTTCGATATGCAAGAGCTCTAC
>WGBB01000053.1 GCA_015494505.1 Nitratiruptor sp.
CCCCGTGATTGAACGCAGCGAGACCCAGAGCATCGATGCGCAGCCCCTTTTTATCGCTATCGACTTTTCCGCTTCGATGCGTGCTGCGGATATCGAGCCTTCGCGCCTGGCAAAGGCCAAAGAGATTGCCACCGATTTGGTGCGCCACAGTCCATTCAAAAACGCCCTCATCATCTTTACCACAAACCCTCTCATCATCGCGCCGCCCACCGGCGACAAGGAGGCACTGTTTGCGGCGCTTCATAGCGTCGATCCCGATGCGATCCTCACCAAAGGCACCGACTTTCGCAAGCTTTTGGAGTTTGTAGGACGATTTTCCGGTCATAAAAATCTCGTCATTATCAGCGACGGCGGAGATTTTACAGATGCGGCGAGTCTGCGCCAAATTGCCAAACAAAAAGATATTACCGTCTATGCCGTAGGGGTTGGCTCCATTAGCGGTGCGCTGGTGCCCACGAAAGACGGCTATCTCAAAAGGGATGGCCGCCTCGTGGTCTCGCGGCTCAATCCCTCTTTCAAAGAGCTTGGCAGCTACTACGAGGATGACTACTTGGATATCTTAGATAGCATCGCCACTACGGCTTTGAAGCAGCAGAAAAAAAGCTACGAGGAGCTCTACTATCTGCCGCTCTTGGCGGCGTTCTTGCTCTATCTTTTCATTGCCACCACTTTGTTTGAGAAGGTGCGCAGCTTCAAGCTCCTCGCGCTCATTGCCGCCGTAAGTCTGCAAGCGGGCATCCTCGATGAGGTGCGCTTGCAGCGTGGATACGAAGCGCTCCAAGAAGGCCATTACCAGGAAGCTGCAAAGCTTTTACGCTCGCTTTCCTATTTCGAGGCGCGTTTCGGTCTGGGCGTGGCGCTGTGCAAAAGCGGCAAAGTGAGCGAAGCGGCAAAAATCTTTCGCTCCTTGCGCTCTACAGATAGGGTGCGCAAAGCCAAAATCTACTATAATCTCGGTATATGCTACGAAAAGATGCGTAGATTCGATGCGGCACGCGAAGCCTTCGTGCGCGCCTGCCAGCTGGCACCATCCAAAAAGTGCGCTGCCAAAATAGCGGCACTTGCCTTCAAACATGACCAAAAGAAGCAGCCGCTTCCCTTTGCCAAGCAAAAAATCGTGGCCAAAAAGGGGAGCGGCAAGGATAGAGGCTCCAAAAGCGGCGGCAGCTCCAATAGGAGTCTAGCGCTCCAAAGCGGTAATGCCGGCGGTGGAAAACGCAAAAAGGGTGGAGCGCTCAGCAAAAAGGGCGAGGCGATGCCGCTGGGATCGCGCGTGTATGAGCTGATCAACAAAGGGTATGTGGATGAAAAGACTCCTTGGTAGCCTGCTGCTGTGTGTGGCGGCGATGGCGCAGGTGGAGGTGCAGCTCAGCAAACAGAGCGTTTACGTCAAAGAGCCGCTGCTTTTGCATCTGCGCGCAACTTTTGAAGATGCGCGCCGCATCGTCTGGCTGCGAGCCAAAGTGGTCGGAGAGGGTTTGGAGAGCCACTTTTTGCGCAAAGCGATCAAAGACGGCAGCTATGATTTTTACTATCTGCTCTTTTTTCTCACTCCCGGCAATCATACTATCACTATAGATATGCGTGCCAAAAAGGCGGCTATCGAGGATATCGAGCAAGATATTTTGGGCACGGGCTACGAGCAGACGAGTCCTATCGAAGGGGAGGTGGTGCCTATAGCCCACAAAAGCCTCTCGCTCCAGGTACTGCCGGTACAAAAGGTGGATCTCTACGGCGATTTTCACCTTTCTATGCAGCTAAGCTCCAAGCGCATCGAGGCCTTTCGACCCCTCTATATCACGCTGCGCCTCCAAGGTACAGGCTACCCGCCAAAAATCGACAATCCCCTCCATATCCCGGGAGTAAAGCTTTTAGCAGACAAGCCCCAAAAAAAGGTGCGCTACACCGAGCGCGGTGCCACTATCGACTACACCTTTCGCTACGCGATCGTTGCGGACCACAACTTCACTGTACCTGCTATGAAACTCACTGAGTTTGATTTTCACAGCTATAAAACTCTTGTTACCAAGCCTGTGCGCATCGTGGTGACGCCTGTAAAGAGTGCGAATCTCGTGGACAAGACCACCTCGCCCGAGCCCATCGAGCCCGTGTGGGAGCGTTTTAAGGTATTGCTGGCGGCTTTGGCGATATTCGTAGCGGGAGCGCTTAGCGGCTATTTGCTGGCACTCTTTTGGCGCGACCCTTTGCGCGAGCGGATCCAAAAGGCGCGCACGCACAAGGAGCTGCTGGCCTTTCTCATCGCCCGTTTTCCGCACTGCTTCGAGGATATCAAGGAGCGGTTAGAACGAGGGGAGAATCTTACAAAAATCAAACGAGAGCTACGCAAACGATTAGGAGGGTGCAATGATACAAAAGCTTAAAAAGGAAGTTTCCAAAGTCATCGTGGGCCAGGAGGAAATGATCGATGCGATTTTGGTGGCGCTCCTTGGCCAAGGGCATGTACTGCTCGAAGGGATGCCGGGGCTTGCTAAAACCACCACCGTCAAGACCTTCGCCAAAGCGTTGGGTTTGGAGTTTGCCAGAGTGCAGTTTACTCCCGATCTCATCCCAAGCGATATTTTGGGTGCGAAGATCTACAATCCCAAGAGCACGGAGTTTTTTACTAAAAAGGGTCCCATCTTTGCCAACTTGATCTTAGCTGACGAAATAAACAGGGCGCCTGCGAAGGTGCAATCGGCCCTTTTGGAGGCGATGCAAGAGCGCCAGGTCACCATCGATAATGTCAGCTACCCCTTGCCACAGCCCTTCGTGGTGATGGCGACGCAAAACCCCATCGAGCAGGAAGGAACCTACCGCCTGCCTGAAGCCCAGCTCGATCGCTTTATGATGAAGATCGTTTTAGGCTACAACACGAAGGACGAAGAGCTCGAGATTCTCAGCCGCTCGGAGCGAAGCGGCCAGGAGAGCGTGGAGCAGGTGGTGAGCGGCCAAGAACTCCAAGAGGCTGCGATGGCTTGCCAGCAGCTCTATGCGGATGAGGCGATCAAGCGCTACATTCTCGATATCGTCTTTGCGACGCGCGAACATCCCGATGTCTTGCATGGTGCCAGTCCTCGCGGCAGCATCGATCTGCTCAGAGCCGCCAAAGCACGAGCCTATTTGCAAGGGCGCGACTTTGTCAAGCCAAGCGACGTGGCGAGCTTGGCGCTGCCGGTGTTGCGCCATAGAGTGATCCTCACTTTCGAAGCGCGCGCCGAAGGAAAGGATGCAGACGAAGTGGTGCGCCAGATCATCGAAAGCGTGCCGATGCCATGATAGAGCCCCTCATTATCAAATCCAAAAAGCAGCTTTTTAGCTCCCAGGCCGGTATCTTCTCTTCACCCATAGGCGCAGAAGGATTCGATTTTTTGGAGATGCGCGAGTATGTGTTTGGCGAAGATGCGAGACGCATTGACTGGATCGTCTCGGCCAAGGTGGGCAAACCCTACGTGCGCCTCTACCAAGAGGAGCGCTCACGCATCATCGTACCTGTGCCGCTGCTGTGCAATACGCTGCATTTTGGCTCTCGTCGCCTCAAGGTTGAGACGCTTTTAGAGGCCTTTTTGCTCATCGCTCTTAGCGGCGTGCTTGTAAAAGAGCAGGTGGTAAGCTACCATGAGGGCATCAGGCAGCTACGAGATTTTTATAGCGTTGAGCGCTTTGTCAAGGAGCTTGCCGGTGTGGAGCTTCTAGGTAGAGCGTGCGCATTCGATACCAAGAAGCTCTTTTATGAATTGCGCGAGCCCTCTTTGGTGGTGCTTTTGGGCGATTTTCTCGATCCTGTGGATGTGGCGTTGCTGGCACAAAAGCACGAAGTGGTGGCGGTGGTGGTGCGCACGAGACTCGAAGAGGGAGCGGATATCGATATAGAGTGCGAGACCGTCGATACTTTGCAGCGCACCACAAAGTCTGCGCATCTCAGTACAGCCACGCTGCGCCGCTATGGCAGGAAACTCTCGCAGCTTCGCATGCAAAATTACGAACATTTTGCTAAAGTGGGTGTAGACTGGGTGGAGGTTTTTGACGATGAGGATGTTTTTATAAAACTGCAGCACTTCTTTATGGGAAGATGATGGAGCTCATAGTATTACCCCATTTTCATCACGCTCTGATGGCCGCGATAGCCGCGATAGTTGTCGCGGTGTTTTTGGGAGCAGTTTTGCTGTGGCGAAAAAAGAAAAAGAAAAATGCTCATATCCCCCACGATATCTACGCGCTCTCCAAAGCTCTCTATCCCTATCGAGATGACCCGGCAGTAGCGAAACTTTTGCAAGAACTTGAAAACTACAAGTACCGCCCCAATCCTCCCAAAGTGCCTGCCAAACTGCAAAAAGCACTCCGTGAGGCGCTACAAAAAAGAAAAAATTGATTTTGGTCAATGTAGCGTTTATCGCAAAGCGATACAATCACGCAAACATCAAGGGAGGGAGTTATGGAAATTATTCCGCAAGATGCACAAAAAGTGGATGTTCCGGGTGCAACGGTGGATTTTTACAAATTCGAGCGAGATGGCATCACCTACTATGCCTTCGATACATCCCGCTGCGGGCCGCCTGAGCCGATGGTCAATGCCATGGCAGGACTAAAACTTGTCAAAGACCCCAATACCAAGCTCATCATGATCAACCACAAAATGCCCATGGGGCTACTCAATAAGATCGAAGAGAATTTCGATATCGAAAGCGAAAACCTGCCCGATGGACGCGTGAAGCTTGTCTTTAGCTACAAGCCAGGAGCCAGTGAAAAGGCAAACTTGAGCGATACGGCCTGCCACGGTTAAGGTAAGGAGGGGAGGGTGTTCAATGTCTCCAAGGAGTTCGCTCCGCCGTTTGGGCTCATCGCTCCTTTTTTCATAAGCGGTGTACTCTTTTATCTGCTCAGCTTCATCGCGCTGCTTTTGTATACGCCCCACTTTTCCCATCTGGAGCTTTCGGTAGCCGGATGGGTGCATCTATTTATGGTGGGATATGTGATGATGATCATTTTCGGTGCCATGGCGCAGCTGGTGCCTGTGGTATTGGAGACCGGGCACTTTAGCATCGATTGGTACTATATCATCTTTCCGGTGCTACTCATCGGTGTCATCGGCCTCATCGCCGGCTTTTGGCTCGATCCGATACTGCTGAGCTTCGGCGGACTTTTGGTGCTTACAGCGATGGTGATTTTTGCGGTGGATGTGTTCCTCACTATCGCCAAAACCCAGCTTGCCACCCCCACCGTCAAAGCCGTCAAACTCTCCAACATTTTCTTGCTTTTGGGAATCCTAAGCGGATTCGCCATGGCTCTTAGTCTTAGCGGCTTTTGGAGTGTGGATATCGAAGATGTTGTGCGCGCCCATGTCTGGGCAGTGGTGGGCGGCTATGTGCTGATGACCGTGTATGGCATC
>WGBB01000054.1 GCA_015494505.1 Nitratiruptor sp.
CATCCTCTACACGGTCGTGCATGGCGATGGTTTTGGTGAGAGCCTGCTTGGTGTTGAGATCTTCGACGAACTGATTGAGACCTCCCTCGAAATGGTAGACCTCTTTTTTGCCGATACGCTCGTCGGTAAACTTGATGGTGATTTGGGGATTAAGGTAGGCAAGCTCGCGAAAACGCTTAGAGAGAATATCGAATTTGAACTCCGTGGTTTCGAAGATCTCTTCATCCGGCCAAAACTCGATGGTGGTACCGGTGCGATTGGTTTCACCTATAGCCACGAGGTCTGTAATGGGTACGCCCCGTTCAAATTCCTGGCGCCAGATTTTTCCATCGCGCTTGATGGTCATGATGAGCTTTTTTGATAGGGCATTGACCACACTGACACCCACACCATGCAATCCGCCGCTCACTTTATAGGCGCTATCACCGCCAAACTTCCCTCCCGCATGGAGCACTGTCAAAACGACTGTTGCAGCCGGAATCTTTTCGGTAGGGTGGATATCGACGGGGATTCCTCGGCCGTTGTCGCTGATGCGAGCACTCCCCTCTTTTGTAAGGGTTACATCGATTTTATCGCAGTATCCCGCCATCGCTTCGTCGATGGCGTTATCTACCACTTCGTAGATGAGATGGTGCAGCCCTTTTATGCTGGTATCGCCGATATACATCCCGGGGCGTTTGCGAACGGCTTCAAGCCCCTTGAGGACTTTGATCTTCTCTGCACCGTATTGACTCTGACTCATTGATTCCCTTCCTTAAATGACGATAGGCATAACGATGGTGATGAAGTTTTGGCTTGCTAGTTCAAATGGTAGCTCCGCTTCGTTGATGCCCATAGTAAATTCCGTGGTGTCGATGTTGTTGAGAAAATCGAGAATATAGCGGCTATTGACTGCCATAACGAACTTCTCTTCAAAAGGCGTGGGGATTTCAATCTCCGTTTGCGCTTCGATGTTCTCTTGGGAAAGGCTTTTGAAGATGATGCGGTCTTTTAGAAATGTCAGTTTAATCTCGTTGGATGCGATGGTGATCTGTTTGATGGCTTCAACCATCTTATCTTTGGGAAGTGTGAGGGTATAGTTGAGCGATTTTGGAATGATGCGCTCATAATCAGGGAATTTTCCGTTTATGAGTTTGGTAAAGAAGAGGTAGCTGCCGCTTTTGATGATGAGATAGGTTTCATCGTAGTACATCGTGATATCGTCAAAAAAGAGTTTTTGGATTTCGATGATCGCTTTTTTGGGGATGATGAGATTGAAGCTCTTTTCCATAGTCTGTTCGAGTGTCACGATGGCGAGGCGTCTTGTATCGGTGGCTACGAAATTGATTTTGTCCTCTTTGATATCGATAAGTGCGCCGTTGAGCTCGAATTTGGGGTTATTGGTGTCGATGGCCGGAGTGATTTTTTTCAAAGAGGCGATAAATTCTCCCGCTTTTATGTCGATTTGAGGAAGCGCATCGATATCGGGAAATTTTGGGTATTCATTGGCATCGAACATCGGGAGTTTGAACTTAGATTGATTCTGTGTAATTTGCAATGTATCGTCGAGTGTAGAGAGCGTGACCTCTCCCTCTTTGAGAATGCGTACGATATCCAGAAGCTTTTTGCCGTTTGCAGTGGCGTTGCCGGGATTGATCACTTTGACATCGGTGATGGCGGTCTTAAGACCCGTTTCGTAATCCGTCGCTTTGATGAGGAGTTCGTTTTGGTTCGCTTCGAGATAGACATGGGAGGTGATTTGGCTGAGATCTTTCTTTTCCAAGAAGGGTTGCATCTGTGCAAGGACCTGTTCGAGCAGCGATTTGTTGATCTCTATCTTCATGGGGATCTCCGTTTAAGGGATTTTTTATATTTTATTCTTATTTGCGTTAAAATTTCCTTTATATTAATATATTTTAGTTAGAAATAGTAGTACTTTGATGTGAATAGGTGAAAAGAGGCGCGCAGAGTCCAAAAAAGTGCGCGCGAAAAGGAAATGAACTATTCACTCTCATTTTTGGTGGCGTGACGGATTTTGTGCGCCAGCTCATCTATTTTGAGGCGAAAGTTTTCATCCTCTTCTATCATCTCCTTGACTTTTTTCATAGCGTGGCTGACGGATGTGTGGTCCTTCATACCGAAAAACTGTGCCAGCTGAGGCATAGAGTTGGGAGTGAGGGTGCGGGCCAGGTAGATGACGATACGTCTGGCGCTCACTATCTGGCGATTGCGTGATTTGCTCTTGATTTCGCTGGGTTTGACGTTGAGCTCTGCCGCCACCACGTCCACGATATCTTTGAGGGTGATGTTCTTTTGCTCTTCCCGTTTTTGTTCGCTGAGCACGTTTTTGGCCAGTTCCATGGTGATTTGCTGGTTGACGAGTGTCGAGTAGGCGTTGAGCTTGAGGATCACGCCTTCGATCTCGCGGATGTTGCTGTCCATATTGGCTGCGAGATAGTTGACGATTTCATCATCCAGATGGATACCGTTGAGCTCGCACTTTTTCTTGATGATGGCGATTTTGGTTTCCAGTTCAGGCGGCTGGATATCGGCGATGAGTCCCCACTCGAAGCGGCTTTTGAGGCGCTCCTCGAGACCCGCTATCTTTTTGGGAGGCTGGTCGCTTGTGAGCACTATCTGTTTGCGTTCGGTATGGAGCTCATTGAAGGTGTGGAAGAACTCCTCTTGGGTGCGCTCCTTGCCGCTAAGAAACTGCACGTCGTCGATGAGTAGGATATCGCAGTTGCGGTACTTTTCGCGAAACTTTTCGATGGTTTTGTTGCGCAGGTGGTAGGTAAAGTCGTTCATAAATTGTTCGATGGTGGCGTAGATGATAGTCTTGTCTTTGAGATTGTAGTTGCCGATGGCGTGCAAAAGGTGCGTCTTTCCCAGTCCCACGCCGCCGTAGATAAAGAGGGGGTTGTAGTGCTCTCCCGGCTTTTCGGCCACGCTCATAGCCGCCGTGTAGGCGAATTGGTTGGAGCTTCCTACTACGAAGTTTTCGAAGGTGTAGGTGGGATTTATTTTAGTGCTCGTAGAGGAGGGGGTCGGTTCGCTCGATTTGGTTTTGGTGCGCCTTTTGGTTTTCTCTTTTTGCACCTCTATCACCACTTCGGTATCGATGCCCGTCTCAAGTGCAAAGAGCTTTTCGAGGCGTTTTTTGTATTTGGTTTTAACCCAGGTGGCGATGAAGGGATTGGGGGCTTTGTAGACCGCGAGGTCTACGTTGGAGGCTTTTTCATCGTAGTCGAGATTTTTGATATAGCGCTCATACTCTTGCTGGGGTATCTCATCACCAAGCATCTGTAAAATCTTTTCGCCTAACACGCCGTGCCTTTATGTGAAAATTCAGCTTCACATTATGTGAATAATTTTTCTAATTGTAACTAAACGAGCCTGAAATTTGGTTACAATACCAAAAAACGAGCAGTTGTTCACAGTGTGAAAAAGATGTGAAAATTGCGTGAAACATAAAATCAGCGCCTACCGAATTTTGGGCGTTGTAAAATTGTTTCACATTGTGAAGAGAAGGTGAAAAGTTGCATATTTTGGGCATTGATCCCGGTTCGCGCAATCTCGGCTACGCTATCGTGAAACATGAAAAAAATAGTCTTACACTCATCGAAGCGGGACTGATTAAAATCAAGCCGGAAGGTTTTCAGTATCAGCTGGCACAGATGATTGAGGGGCTCGATATGGTGTTTGAGAATTTCGCTATCGATGAGGTGGCGATGGAGGATATCTTCTATGCATTTAACCCTCAAACGGTCTTGAAACTCGCGCAGTTTCGCGGAGCCATAGCTTTGCGTATCATCCAGCAGCACGGCAACTTCGCAGAGTACACCCCTTTGCAGGTCAAAAAGGCCCTCACCGGCAACGGCAAGGCAACCAAGGAGCAGGTGGCATTTATGGTCAAACGCCTCTTAGGCATCAAAAAAGATATCAAACCCCTCGATATCACCGATGCGATGGCCGTGGCCATCACCCATGCCCAGCGTCTGCGCCTTCACGGTTGATATAGTCTTCGTAGAGGTATTTGTGATCTTCGGGAAGTGCATCGAAGATGGCGTAGGCGAGCTTACGGATTTCCCATAGTGCCGATTTGGAGCTACGAAGTGCCAGAAAGTTTTGGAGGCTGCGTGCGTTGATGGTCCAGGTGAGCTCGGTTTTATAGCACTCAGGCAGGCAGTACTTGGCAATATCGTTGGAGATGCCTGCTTTGAGCACTTTTTGCAGTTCGTTGAGAGCCTTGATGCTGGCGCGATCTACCATCTCATTGCCGGTAAGGACTATGTAGCGGCTCGCTCCTTCAAAATCCTCCTCGCTAAAAGGCTCGGCGTTTTTGAGCTCTTTGAGGGTGTAGCGCGTGCTTTTGACAGATAGGCTTGCCATGCGGTGGCGCGCCAGCTCTTGGAGTAGGGCGCGGCTGATACCTTGGATGTAGAAGGTGTAGACGAGATGTTCGAGCGTGGAGGCGTGTTTATACTTGTTTCCCACGCGATCGATCAGTTCCTGATCCTTCGGACCGCCGCCGTCGCTTTTGTCGAAACTTTGCCAACAGGTGCGAATGGCGTGCGCCGCTACGGGCAGAGGGGTATGGTGCAAGAGCGTCACCTTCATTGCGAGCCTTTTGGTATAATCAAAGTAGCCCTATTATAGCAAAAGGTACTCGATGACGGCCAGATACATTCCTCGCTACACCTATGAAGACTACAAGCAGTGGGAAGGAGACTGGGAGCTGATCGACGGTATTCCCATAGCCATGGCTCCTAGTCCTGTGAGTGAGCATCAGCTCCTTTTAGTAGAGATTGCCAAAGAGCTCTCTTTTGCTTTAGAGAGTTGCGAAGAGTGTTTTGTAGTGGCAGAAGAGGACTGGATCATCGATAACGAGACTGTGGTGCGACCCGATATCAGCGTGGTGTGCGGTAAGCTCGAAGACTTCATCCGCAAACCTCCCTACTTGATCGTCGAGATAGTTTCTCCTTCGAGTGCCCATAAAGACGAGAGAGTGAAGTTTTCGCTCTATGAAGAGGAGAAGGTGGAGTACTACGTTTTAGTCTATCCCAAAGAGTGCAAAGCGAGGATTTTTCATCTTCGAAATAGCAAATACGATAAAGTGGGGGATTTTATAGAAGAGACGGCGCATCTTGCAGGAGATTGTCCCATCACTATAGATTTTGCCAAAGTGTGCAAAAAGCTCAAAAGGCTGCGCCAGCAATGAAGTGTACCCAGCGTTTCCACCCCAGTATCGACGATTTTCGCTCCTCTTTTTGTCGCGACCGCGACCGCATCATCCACTCCTCCTCTTTTCGCCGGCTCGAGTACAAAACTCAAG
>WGBB01000055.1 GCA_015494505.1 Nitratiruptor sp.
CCGATGACTTCGTCGCCACGCTCCAAGAGCCTTTTGGCCAGATGAAATCCGATAAATCCCGCCGTGCCTGTGACTAAAATTTTCATGGTTTCCTCTTTATCGCTTCGTATTTGTCACGGTAGCGCAAAAACCCTTTGCCTCCGGCGATATCGACGCCGTTGACATAGTAGCTACCGTCTTCGTTGGGGTTGATAACCTTAAATCCCAGTGTATTTGCTATGATTTTACCGAATTGATAATGTGAAATGACTTTAGTAAGATCAAATTTCTTCGTAATCTCTTTCGGACAAGCATTGTTGTAGTAGATTATGAGAGGTACTTGCGTATCGGCAAATCCTAGATATGCGTGGCCGTAGCGCCCGCCTTCCTCTTTGTCTCCCGTCATCTCGCCATGATCAGATGTGAAAAAAACTACACTGCACTCCGGCAAGGCATCCACTTTTTTGAAAACTTCATTCACTATATAGTCGGTGTAGCGGATAGAGTTGAGATAGGTGGCGAGCATATAGTCGTGATAGGGCAGATCTTTGTATGGATAATAGTGAAATTGTGGAGGAGTGTAGCGCTCGTAGGGCGAATGGGAGTTGCGCTGATGTAAGACTATGAAATTGCTTTTATTGAAATCCACGTTATTGAGGTAATCTACCAGAAGTTGATCGTAGCCTTTGTAGACCTCTTTGTGATCGGCGAAATCTGCCAGCACACCTCCGATGATAAAGAGTGTCTGTGCCGTGACGTAGTGCGTAGTGTAGCCGTGCTGCTTGGCGAGGCGCAAAAGATTTGTAGAGTTGGTAATGAGAGGATTGGTATTTTGCGGTTCGCGTTTGAGTGTGAAGAATGTGGGCACGCTCGTATCGGTGGTGACGCCGCCGCTGATGCCCCAAGTGTAGCGAAAATTTGGTTTTCCTTTGAGCTTGTCGAGATTGGGTGTGCTCTCTTTTGGATAGCCAAAGAGACTCATTTTTTTTGATGTGAGGCTCTCCCCCATGACGACGATGATATTTTTGGGAAGAGTATCGTTGGTTTCGATGACCTTGTAGGGTTTAAAATGGTGATGCTTTTGGTGCGCAAAAGCGTATTTGCCTAAATACCACGACAGCGCTACGTAGGTGTTTTTAAAAGAAAAGGAGGTGGATTTGGGCAGATAGACGTAAGCGCGTTTTCGTTTGTGCGCTGAAACGGGGCCGATGAGCAGGAGGAGGATGATGAGTAAGGGAATGAACCTTATACGCAGTGCCTCGGCTTTTCGTAAGAAAAAATAGAGGATGAAAAGTTGTCCTATAAAAATCGCAACGGGCAAGAAAGTGTAGCGAAAGACACCGCTGAGGGTATCCGCCATTTCGGAGACCTGGTCTATGAGTCCGATTTCATAGGGCATGATGTAGGAGTGGAAATAGCTAAAGTGAAAAAGCTGCGCGAAGCTCAGAAGCACGATAAAAAGTGCGAAAAGATAGCGTGCCCAGAAACTTCGCACTGCCAAGATAAGGAATGCTAGAAGATATAAAGCGGCTATCTCTTTGACGATTGCAAGGCGCCAGTAGAAGTAATTGGGATTGACGAGCATGTAGATTAAATCCGGGAGTAAAAAAAGCAGTGTCAAAAGTGCAGCATTGCGAAGGTGAAGGAGGAGTTTTTTTACCATCGACTAATCAACCTTTCAGTATAATGGCGCAAAGGATTGGTATGATATGCGTATTTGATTGTGAAACTATACCAGATACCCAGTTAATTCGCAAAACCCACGGCATCGAGGGAAGTGATGCGGATGTGGCGCGTCAGGCACAACGCTTGCAAGAAGAAAAAAGCGGCAGTGCCTTTTTACCCCATCCCTATCATAAAATCGTAGCTATTAGTGCGGTTTTTGCAGATGATGCGGGGAGATTTATCAAAGTAGGGACCTTTCCCGGCAAAGATGAAAAAGAGATTATCGAAGGGTTTTTGCGCTATCTTGATAGTAAAAATCCCAAGTTGGTCTCCTTTAACGGCCGTAGCTTCGATATCCCGGTGATTTTGATGCGAGCGATGCGCTATAATCTCTCTTGCCCAGCCTATTTCGAGCAGGACAACCAGATGCTTAATAAAACCAAATGGGAGAACTACCGTGCTCGCTATTCTGAGCAGTTTCATGTGGACCTCTTGGAAGTTTTGGGGCATTATGGAGCCGTACGTGCTCTCAAGCTCGATACACTGTGCCAGATGATGGGAATACCCGGGAAATTCGATGTCAGCGGCGATCAGGTGATGGATCTCTATTTTGCGGGAGAGCTCGCCAAGATCCAGGAGTACTGTGAAAGCGACGTGCTTAATACCTATCTGCTCTATCTCAAATATGAACTTCTCAAAGGTTCGCTTCTAATCGAAGATTACCGCACCATTTTGCGCGATATGGCCGAGAACCTACCGAAAGATCGCGGCTATAGTGAGACATTTGCAGCATATGTACTAAAGGAAGCCTATGGTAGTGACTGAGATTCAGGAGTTTTCCGAGATACGGACCAAAGCGAGGGCATATCTGTGCTTTTTACTTCAGCGCTATATTCCAAACTATGTGCCAGAGCCCTCACTTGATAATATCGTCAATGCTCTGAAAATCCTCAAAAAAGAGCTTCCGCAAGCTGAAGCCTTCTATGTGCTCGACAAGCTCGGCAATCAGATTATCGACGCAATTTCTAACAACCCCGAGTATCGTCGCGGCAAGGGGATCAACCGTAGTATGCGCGCCTACTACTATCGTGCCGTTCGTGAAAAGCGCTGTATCCTCACCGACCCTTATCCATCGCTGCTTTCGCACGAACTCACCGTAACCGCTTCCTATCCGGTCTATAACGAAAACAAACAGCTGGTTTTCATCATCTGTGTCGATATCAGCCTCAAGTCGCTGCTAAAAATGTTTCACCCAAGCTCCATCGACTCCTACTTCGGCTCTTTTTCTAAAATCTCGTATGCTCTTTTTACTTTTGCGCTTCTTGTAGTGGCTGTTTTGCTCTTTGTCAAAGGCGTAATGAGTGTTTTGGTCTATGGGATTCATTTTACCAATCTCGATATCAAGGAGATTTTCGAATCGACCATCTTGATCACGCTTTCACTAGCGATTTTCGATTTGGTCAAGACACTTTTTGAAGAGGAGGTGTTAGGACACCACAAGAAGCAGGCAGCCAGTGATATCCACAAAACTATGATACGCTTTTTGGGCTCCATCGTGATTGCGCTCTCTATCGAAGCGTTGATGCTGGTATTCAAATTCGCTATAATCGGCCCCGAAAAGATACTCTATGCGGTCTATCTGATTGGAGCAGTGACGCTACTGCTCTTTGGACTATCCTTTTATCTCAAGTCTATTAGTTCGATGAAAGAAGAGGAATGAAGATAGCAATCGTCGATTACAATATGGGAAATCTTCGTAGCGTCAAAAACGCCCTCGATAGAATCGGCGCGGATGCAGTGATCGAAAAGGATCCCGAAAAGCTCGCAAGCTACGATAAGATGATACTTCCCGGTGTGGGAGCGTTCGGTGATGCGATGGAGCATCTGCGAAGCTCCGGGCTTTTGGAAGCCATCAAGGAGTTTGCCGCTAGCGGCAAGGCGATGCTGGGGATTTGCCTGGGGATGCAGCTTCTGTTTGACAAAAGCAGCGAATTTGGCGAGCATGAGGGGCTGGGACTCATCCCGGGAGAGGTGGTGCCTTTTGATAAGAGCAGATTCCCCCATCCGCTTAAAGTCCCCCATATGGGATGGAACGAGCTTTTTGTCCAAAAAGAGACGCCCCTCTTTGCCGGCCTTCCCAAAGCTTTTTATCTCTACTTCGTCCATAGTTACCATGTGGTGTGTGACGATGCCTATGCCATCGGTAAGAGTATATA
>WGBB01000056.1 GCA_015494505.1 Nitratiruptor sp.
ATCGTGGAGCGCATCAAGGTGCGCACGGTGCAAAAGGGCGAAATGCCAAAGCGCCAAAAAATAGCGATAGGCAATTTCACGCCTATCAAAAGCACGAAGATTTTCCTCGGCGGTCGCTGGCAAGAGGCGAAGGTCTATAAAGCGCTGGGCGCCGGCCAGGAGATAGCGGGGCCTGCACTGATTTTGCAAGAGAGCTCCACTATCGTATTGGATGGTGCCAGCACTGCGCGCATCAACGACTACGGCGATATCGAAATCGAGCTAGGTGTAGCAAAAGAGGTGCAGCATATCGAAGAGGCCAGAGTGTCGCTGTTAGCAAACAGGATGCAGTTTGTCGCCAAAAAGATGGGAGAGGTGCTGCAAAAAGCGGCGATTTCTACCAATATCAAAGAACGCCACGACTTTTCTTGCGCTATCTTCGATGCTTGGGGCAATCTCGTCACCAACGCACCCCACATCCCCGTGCATCTGGGCAGTATGAGCAGCGTGGTCAAGGCCGTGATGCGTAAATTCCCTAAGCCGCGTAACGCCACCTACATCACCAACGTCCCCTACGAAGGTGGCTCGCACCTGCCGGATATCACCGTGGTGACGCCATACATCGAAGATGGCGAGGTGCGCTTTTGGGTAGCAAGCCGCGGCCACCACGCAGACATCGGCGGCAGCGTGCCCGGCAGTATGCCACCATTTTCCAGGTGGCTATCCGAAGAGGGCGCCATCATCGAAGCGTTTCCTGTGGTAGAAGAGGGGAGGTTTGCTGAAGCGAAACTGCGCGAAATATTCCAAAAAGCAGGATCGCGCCGCATCGAGGATAACATCAGCGACATCCGCGCGCAAATCGCGGCCAATATGGAAGGAATCCGAGGAGTCCTGGATATTGCGGACTATGCGTGGTTTTTCGAGCGCATCCAGGCTATCAGCGCCGCCAAGGTACGCCACTTTTTCGCCGGTCTCACTCTCAAAGAGGCGGAGGACGATCTCGACAACGGCGCGTGTATTCATCTAAAGGTCTATAAAGAGGGTGACAAGGTCATCTTCGATTTTCGCGGCTCCAACGCACAGCTGCTTTCTAACCAGAACGCTCCCTACGCCGTGGTACGTAGCGCCGTGCTCTATGCGGTGCGGGTGATGCTGGGCGAAAATGTGCCGCTCAACGAGGGGCTTTTGGAGCCGCTGCAGATCCTCGTACCCAAAAGTTCGCTTCTCGATCCCGATCCCGAACTGGCCGTGGTAGGTGGCAATGTGACTACCAGCCAGCGCATCGTGGATGTGATCTTCAAGGCTTTCGGCGTCGCCGGTGCCAGCCAAGGGTGTATGAACAACGTCATCATCGGAGACGAGCATTTTGGCTACTACGAAACCATCGCAGGGGGCGCGGGAGCAACGGCTGCGAGGGATGGCGCGAGTGGGGTGCACACCCATATGACCAACACCAAAATCACCGATCCCGAGATCATCGAGCGGCGCTATCCATTTATGATAGAGCGTTTTTCTCTGCGCCACGGCAGCGGTGGAGCCGGCAAGCACCGAGGAGGCGATGGCGTGGAGCGTATCTATCGCTTCTTTTCGCTGCTGCAGGTGAGTCTGCTCACCGAGCGCAGAGTCTTCGCTCCCTACGGGATGGCCGGGGGCCGGCCTGGACTGAGGGGTGAGAATATCTTGGAGCGAGAGGGCAAGCGCTACGACCTTCGCTCCAAAGCAAGCCTCACCGTCCAACCCGGCGACAGGCTCATCATCAAAACCCCGGGCGGTGGCGGATACGGCGAGCCAGTCTAAGTTTTTGATACAATTGTCTAAAGGAGTATTTGTGTCTGTTGCAGAGGAGAGATTGGAGCGTTATTTTGTAGAAGCGAAGCGCCATATCGACAAAATATAGGGTGCGCGCACAGTTTTACGAAGCGCTATGCCGCTCTCGTCGGATTCTCTTGCTAAATTGGATGAAAGAGCGCAGGATAAGCTCGATATTTTGCTCTTTCGCTTTGCTAAGCTCCAAGATCTCCTGGGTTCCAAGATTTTTCGCACCCTTTTGAGCTACAGCGGGTTCGATACGGATGTGGCGTTTGTGGAGATTTTGGCCGAATTGGAGCGAGCGGGTTTGATGGAAGCGGATCGATGGCTGGCTCTACGTGATGCGCGCAATGCCGTAGCACACGAGTATCCGGGTGAGACAGATCATATTATCCGAGAGCTCAATTTCATCTACGAAGAAGTGGAGTATCTCATCGCTCTTGCGAAGCGGCTCGAGGAGTACTACAATGCGATTAAGTCCAAAAGAGCGGCGAGAGATTAAAACTATTCTTTGCCAACTCTTTGGAGAAGTCAAAATCTATATTTTCGGCAGCAGACTCGATGATACGAGAAGAGGCGGGGATATCGATATTTTTGTGCAAGTTAGGAAACCTACAGGAAATCTACGTGCAAAACGGGCAAAAGCGCAGCTGCTTTTGGAAGAGAAACTCCTCAAGCCTGTCGATATCCTCATCGAAGGAGAGGTGCAAAACACCATAGCCCAAGAGGCGAAAAAAGGCGTTGAACTTTAAAACCCATCTTAATGCAGCTCTATTTCCAAATGCATATCCAAGGCCTGAGCATATTTTATGAGTGTGGAGAGGTTTGGCATATATGTGTTATTGAGGCTTTCGAGCCGTGAGATGTTAGCCTTAGACGTACCGATTCTTTTAGCAATCTCGTCCTGAGTCAGACCTTTAGCGAGGCGAGCGGCGACAAGCTGTTTCTTTATAGCAAAAAGAGGTTCGAGCTTTTCATACTCTTTACGCACTTCATGGTTTTGTAATGCTTTTTTCTTAAACTCTACAAAACTTGGTCGTTTAGTTTTCATTGTCCACCTCCTTTTTCCGCTTTAAGGCAATTTCTAAATCTCTCTTTGGTGTTTTTTGCTCCTTTTTGACAAACGAGTGTAAGATTATGATCTTTTGGCCTTTTTGATAGCAATAGATACTTCTTCCTATACCCTCTTGCGCTTTTGCACGAACTTCGAAAAGACCGTTGCCAAGCGACTTTGTATATGGTTCACCGAGCTGTGCTCCTGCTATTTCCATAAGCTCGAAAATGTGTAACATCTTTGCCAAGATTTTCGAAGGCAGTGCTAAAGTCTCAGCTTCTACTTTTTCATCGAAAAACTCTATTACCCAGGCCATAATTTATGTTATCATAAATGATAACTAAAAACAAGTATTTAAGAGTAAAAAATCCGCACCTTTTTGCGCAAGCGCAGCTTTTGCTCCACGGGTACCTCGGTAGCATGGAGGCTCAGCCACTTGAGGTTGGGGAGCGTAAAAAGTGCGTTGGCATCGGTGATGGGATTGTGTGAAAGGTCGAGATTGACCAATGTCGGGATGTTTGCTAAAGGGGTAATGTCCGTTATTTCATTGGCAGGTGCCACGAGCTTTTTGAGTTTGGGAGGTTTTCCAGCGGCGAAAGGTCGCTGATGCGGTTGTGGCCGATGAAGAGGTATTTGAGATTGTAAAATCCTCGTAGTGGCTCTAAGTTTTCGATGCGATTGTGCGAGAGCGCCACTTTGCGCAGGTGCGGCAGGTGTGCAAGAATCGAGATATCTTCGATCTCGTTGCGTGACAAAGCGATATTTTCCAAAAAATCCATTTGCGCCACCTCTTCGGGAATCTCTCTGAGACCCAATCCTCGCAGATCCAGATAGTAGCGCCGCGTTCGCAGCGTCTCGCGGATGATCTCTCGCACTCTCATGTGTTGTAGGCTCTATCTCCCGCGTCGCCGAGACCGGGGATGATATATTTTCTTTCGTTGAGGTGGCTGTCTATTTGGGCGATATGCACATCCACATTGGGATGGAGACGCTGCACGTATTCCACCCCTTCGGGGGCGGCCACGATGTTGAGCGAGAGGATGCGCGCCGGGTTTTTGGCTTTGACGACGGAGATGGCATCGGCTAGAGAGCCGCCGGTGGCCAGCATCGGATCGAGGAGGATGGCTATCTTTCCGGCGATTTCGGGGAATCGCTCGTAAAAGATGTGGGGCTTGAAAGTCTCTTCATCGCGCTTCATGGCCAAAAATCCCACGCTAGCTTCGGACAAAAGCTCGCTCACTCCCTCCATCATCGGTAGTCCCGCGCGCAGAATCGGGATGAAGACTATCTCCTTTTGATCGATAAAGCCAAACTCCTTTTCTCCTATCCAGGTCTCTATCTTTTTCGGTGCGAGTTTCCACTCCGTTAGCGCTTCGTAGAGCAAAAGCTGTGCTATCTGGGCGATGCGGCTGCGAAACTGCGCGGCGTCGATGGAGATGTCGCGAATAGAGTTGACCAGGTGCTTGACGAGGGGATGCGACGACTCGTACACTGCCATAGACGCTCCTTTTGATAGAAAAGTTGCACACATTATAGCGCGCTTTGCGTTATAATCGAAAAAAAGGAGGAGCTATGGCCGAAAATAGCTATCCTATCTCCTATCACGAACCGGAAGTCGTCAAAGAGAGCATCTTCGTAGGTTCCGAAGCGCTGGCCAAAGCGCCCGAAATCGAGGGAGTGCCTACGGGCATCGAGGGGCTCGACGAGCTCTTTTTTACCATCAAGGAAAAAAGAGGCAAACTCGAGCAGGTGAGCCTCGGCGGGATTCCCAAGTATAGCGTCTTCAACATCACAGGTGTGAGCGATACAGGCAAGAGCCTGATGGCAGAGCAGTTTGCCGTGGAGCAGGCGCACAGAGGCGACAAGGTGGCCTTCATCACCGTCGAGACCCCTGCCAATTTCGTCATCGCGTCCATCAAGTATCGCGCGCTGGCGATGGGGTATGATTTTGACAAATTCCAAGACAACATCATCCTCATCGATGCGGCCAGCCACGCGAAGCTGCGAGAAAACGTCCCGGACCTACTGGCCACGCTGGCTTATGCTATCAAGGAATATGACATCAAATTCACCGTCATCGACTCCATCACGGGGCTTTTCGAAAACAAGGAGATGATGGCCAGAGCCATCGTGCGCAGGGTCTACAACTTTATGAAAAAGTGGTACCAAACGGCCATCTTCATCAGCCAAAAGCGCAGCGGCCACGAGGAGCTGAGTGCCGAGGCTGCCGGAGGGTATGCCGTGGGGCACATCGTGGACGGCACGATGGTAGTGGCCAAGGAGCTCATCGCCAGCCAGTATGCCGCACGTATGTATAAAGCGAAGCTTGGCGATATCGTGCGGCTCTTTCGGATAGACGGCTGCCGTATGAGCGGGCACGATACCAAGACGCACTATATGGAGATTACCGATACGGGGATTGTGAGAATTTTGGGACCGTTGGGCAGTGAGTAAAAGAGAAAAATGCGTTTCGTGCAATAAAGCGAAACAATTGCAAAATTTTAACGGAGAAAAAGCGTTAAAAAAAGTGCGCTTAACCCGAAGGGCAGCATAGCTGTTCGCGCTTTTTAGCTTTTTCGTAGTGGCCAAAATTTGCACTCTTGTTGCGCGTATTGCACAAATGCATAATACAAAAGGAGGCGAAAATGATAATTCTCAGCGGCAACGAACTGACTATCGACGAAAAGGGATTGGAGCGACTGGTGGAGCGCGTCTTTTTCAAAGCGATCGATCTTTTGGGAGGGCTCAAGCAGCTGGCGGAGTATCGCACGCTTACGTGGCTGCCGAGCCTCGCGCGAGCAGCCTTTGCCGTGGTGCTGCGCGAAGAGTACCTAAAAAGCGAAGACGACATCGCCGAATATGTGGGACTGACGCGCAACACCGTGCGCAATATCCTACGCGCCGACCCGGATGCGGCGATGTACAAAATTCAGCATATCGACGAATTGAGCGCCGAAGAGAAAAGAGAGCTCAAGGTCCACACCGCAGGCGGCGTGGCGAAGCTGGCCTACAAACTCGTCAAAGAGGGACAAGATAGCCAGACGATGCTCGACTTTTGCCACCAGATGGCCGGCGAGGCGCTCAAGGCCGCAAACTGCGAATCACCCTGGGCCTATCAGGTGCTCAAATATACCAAAGGCATCGACTATCCTATCGTGGAAGCCAAAGTGCTGGTACAAAGACTGCAAAACATCACCATCAAAGGCCATAGTGGCCAAGAAGTGGCCGAGGGTCTGGCCTATCCCATCAAGACGCCGGCTGCGCTCTTGCACGAAATCAAAGAGTACCTCGAGGCGAAGATGTGATAGCGCTTCGCTACAAACAGATGTGCCCCAACTGCGGGGGCGAAATCGAGAGCGACAGACTTGCGGAGGGGCTGCTTTGCAGGCGGTGTATGCCTGAGCCTGCCGAGCCTTGCGAGGTGGCCGACAAGGCGTTTCGAAGAGTCTGCGCGGTGTGGGATGAGGCCGAAGCGTTTGGCCGCTATTTTGCCGAAAAAACTGGTTTTAGCCTCCGCAGTCTCCAGCAGATGTGGGCGAGGCGCTTCTTTTTGGGTCGCTCTTTTGCGCTGCTAGCACCCACGGGCGTGGGCAAGACCACCTTTGGGCTGGCGTTGGCAAGCTACCTGTCTGAAAAGTCCTATCTCATCTTCCCCACACAGCTACTTGCCAAGCAAGCGGCCGAGCGGCTGCGCGCATTCGGCCAAGAACCGCTGTTGTACGATTCGCGCGCTTCGGCCAAGCAAAAGGAGGCTACAAAGGAGCGCATCGCAACAGGGGACTTTCGCATCCTCGTTACCACCACGAGCTTTTTGTATCGCAACTTCGCTCTCATCCCAAAAGCCTTCGCCTTCGTTTTCGTCGACGATGTGGATAGCATCCTCAAAAGCGCGCGCAATATCGACAAAGTCATGATGCTTCTTGGCTTTAGCGAGGGTGACATCCAAAGGGCGCTGGAGATTATCGAAGCCAAGCGAAAAGGTGACCTCGCTCCCGAAGAGCTCGCCAAACTCCAAGAGGAGTCGCAGCGACTTCGCCAAAAAGCACAGGGCCGCCTCATCGTCTCCAGCGCCACGGCAAACCCCAAAAGCCGCCGTATTCATCTCTTTCGCGAGCTTTTGGGCTTCGAGGTGAGTAGGCCATCCATCACGATTCGCAACGTCGCAGATCTCTATGAAGAGCCTGCAGATCTTTGGCGCCGCGCCGTAGAGCGTATACGGGAGTTTGGAGGCGGTGGCCTCGTCTTTTTGCCGGGGGATGAGACCAAAGAGCGTCTGGAGGAGTTCGTAGCTTTCTTGCAAAAGGAGGGAGTAGA
>WGBB01000057.1 GCA_015494505.1 Nitratiruptor sp.
GGTGGAGTATTTCAAGGATCTTTTTGCATGTACGAGCGAGGATGCTGTACTGACCACATACTCCATCGCCACGCCGGTGCGTTTGGCTTTGGATGAAGCCGGGTGGCTGGTGTACCAGATGGAGCCACAAGGTACGAAGCCTATCACGGTGGCTTCCAAAAAGAGGCTACCTCTTGAGCCTTTAGATATGGAAGCCAAGAAAATACGCAGCACAAGCAGACCATTACGAGACAGCGAGTGAAGAAGAGTACGATAATAGTAGTACTGGGCCTACTTTTTGGGCTCATCGGTTGGTTGAACTACCACTCCCTCAAAGGTTTTCTCATCGAGCGCTATATCAGTGCCACACGATCCAATATCGACGTAGCGCTCTCGCAAAAAAAGAACGCGACACTGGCTCTGGGAATAGCTGCTGCCGATTGCAAAGCTTCCCAGGAAGCTTTGGGTGCGATCTCTTCGCAGCTGCGTGAATACACCCGCTATAAAAACGTGTGGTTCAAGATAGCAGATAGGAGGGGTCGCATTCTACTTTCGACCAAAAAACTTCGCTACTACCATCGCTGCAAGCGGTTTTCACATGTACAGAAAAACTATGGAAGCGATATCATTATCGATTGCTATGGTCTCCATATAGGTGCTTTCGTGCCAAGAAGCGACGGAACGACACTCATAGCTATTACACATTTCAATTCCATCGTCAAGGATCTAGAGCGCTACGGTATCCATGCCGCGACGATTCTTGCACCTCGCTGGAGCGACTACGCCAAGGCGCTGGATCGAAGTATCGGCGGGTATAAGCTCACAAGCTACGCCGATCCCAAGATACTAGCGCTCTTGGATGCGAAACTTTTAGAAAGCCTTTTGAAAACGCGTGAGCCTATACTGCATGAGGGGTATGTTTTGGATCGCTATCCCATTACAAGTGCCGATGGAACACTTTTTGGGTGGATAGTATATGCCAAAAGCCAAAACGCTATCTTTTCTCACTATATCTCCCTTGCTGTGCTAGTGCGTATCCTCATCACATTCGCTATTGTCTTGGGTGTCGTGCTTTTGCTCTATCGCTGGATGGTACATGAGAGAGAAAAGGAGCTGCGCCAAAGAGCAGAGTACTTCTATAATATCCTCGATCGCCTCCAAGAAATCGTCCTCATAAACGACGGTAGCCGGATGAAATATGCCAACAGTGCCTTCTTTCGCTATTTCGATAGGTACAAATCTCTCGAAGAGTTCATGCGCGAACATGTTTGTATCTGTGACTTTTTCGTTCCTGAAGAGGGTTTTATCGCTTCCACGATAGAGGGACGGAAGTGGACGGAATACATCCTCGCACACCCAGAACGAACTTTCTATGCAAAAGTACGCTACAACGAAAAAGAGTGGATTTTTCAGGTGCGAGCCAGCAGGCTAGAGGGTGAGGACTATGTGGTGATTTTTATCGATGTGACGCAAGAGTACTACCATCATGAACGCCTCAAGAAGCTCGCCATCATCGATCCTCTCACCAAACTCTACAATCGCTACTATTTCGAAAAGGTGGCTCGCGAAAAGATCGAAGAGGCCACACTCAGTGACCAGGAGCTCCTTTTTGCCATGATCGACGTGGATGATTTCAAACGCATCAACGACACCTTCGGCCATGACGTGGGAGATAGAGTACTACAGACCGTCGCACGTCTCATTCGCACCCATTTTCGTAGCACCGATCCTGTATTTCGCGTGGGTGGCGAGGAGTTTTTGATCATTTTTGAGACAAAAGTGGCAGACAAGATCCTCGCACTTTTGGAACAATTGCGAAAAGATATAGCTGAGACGAAGTTTGATGGAGTAGAGTGGCCCGTAACGGTGAGTATCGGTGTGGCCAGATTCCACCCCGGTGATACAATAGAGAGCCTCTACAAACGTGCGGACGAAGCCCTCTATGCATCCAAACGCGGTGGCAAGAATAGGATTACGTATAAGGAGTGAGCCATGATCGACGCAAATCTCAAACGCGCTATGCTGAGTATCGCTCGCATCGCCATCAAAGAGGAGTTTTTGGGGCATAAGGAGCTGACAGATGAGGTGAAGCAGCGCCTCATTACTATGTTTCCTAGGCTTGCCGAGCCGGGAGCGGTGTTTGTGACTATCAACGAGCGCAGCTCTCTAAGAGGCTGCATCGGCTCACTCGTAGCCCACCGTCCCCTCATCGATGATATCATAGAAAATGCCAAAGCTGCGGCTTTTGGCGATCCCAGATTCCCACCTCTTAGTCCTGAGGAGTTCGATCAGATTACCATCGAGATTTCACTCCTTAGCGAGCCAAAGCCTCTGCCCTATACGGACATAGAAGATCTGCGCCAAAAGATCGTACCCGGGCGCGACGGCGTAGTGCTCAAACTCGATGGACGCCAAGCTACGTTTTTGCCCCAGGTATGGGAGGATCTTCCCGATTTCGATCAATTCTTCGCACATCTGTGCCTCAAAGCGGGGCTTCCCGGCAACTGTCTGGAGTACCATCCGGAAATTTTGGTCTACCATGTAGAGAAATTTAGCGAAGAGGAGCTGCAGGAGTGAATCTCTTCGAAGCAGCCTTCCCCGAAACGGGCGAACGCTTTGAGATACTGCATCGCTGTGGAGATCTCGAGATCGTAAGGATTCTCAGCACCTCACTCGATGGGCCCAAGGAGTTTTGCGATGAGCGGGATGAATGGGTGGTGCTTATGCGCGGTGCTGCTACGCTTGTGATAGAGGGACGGGAGCTCCATTTACGCGCCGGCGATACGCTCTTTATCCCCGCCAATACACCCCATACCCTTACAAGTATCGCCGCAGGTTCTTTGTGGCTCGCTATCCACTACGACCCTAAAAGGTGCGGATGACGCGATATTTTGGTCCTTTGGGGGTGAGCACGCTTTCGATGAGGGTTAGTTCGCCCTGGAGCTTTCCAAGATGGTGATGCTGGTATTTGCGCACAGTATCGATGAAACGTGAAAAATTGGGCACTTTTTTGATGCGACACAGCGTCACATGGGGTACGAATGGTTTGTCGGGCGTGGTGCCAAGGCGTGTGATGATTTGGTGGTGAAGTGCGTCCAATGCCTCGTCTTCGGCTTTTGCGTAGAGTACTTTGGGCGGATGGCCGAAAAAGCCGAGGCCTGCAAGTGGAATCTCCTTTTTTTCATACCGGATACCCTCGAGCTTTTCAATGATGGGATAGGGCGTGGGATGCTCACCCAAAAAGAGGTAGGTGAGGTGGATGTTGTGGCGCTCCACCCATTTACCCTGCAGGAATGAAAAGCGCTCCTTAAGAAGTCCATAGTAGTCGATGGTGGCAAATGTTCCCAGAAACAGTCGCATATCTCTCCTAAAAGAGCGCCTGTATGCGCTCTATCGTCTCCCAATCGAGGGAACGCTCTTTTTTAAACATGTAGTAGAGATACCGAGCGAACATATCGGTTTCGATATTGACGCGGCGCCCCACACGGTAGGAGCCAAAGAGGGTCTCCTTGAGAGTGATGGGAATGATGGTGAGGCGGAAGCTCTCTTCGAAGACTTCGTTGACCGTGAGGCTCACACCATCGACGGCGATGCTCCCTTTTGGGATGACGAATTTGATGAACTCTTTGGGAATCTGAATATAAAAGTCCGTCGATTCGCGTGATGGGACGATGCGCGTGATAGTCCCCACGCAATCGATGTGGCCCTGCAGGATATGTCCCTCGATACGGTCACTCAGACGCATGGCAGGCTCGATGTGAACACGCCCTTTGTAGTTTTCGAGTGCTACCACGTTTTTGCTCTCACGCCCAAGCTCTACGCAAAACCCATCTTCGCGCAACTCCACCACACTCAGGCATGCGCCGTTTATGGCAATGGAGTCACCCAGTTTTGGGCGATGGCGAGCGGCGATGCAGAGTTTCGTGCCGTCAAAGCTTTTGACAGTGGCGATTTCGCGTATGAGACCGGTAAACATGGGGCGCCTTGATTTTAGGTACAATCTATTGTATAAATGCACAAAATTATAACGTAGATGAGGTGAAAATGAAATACGACGTCATCGTCATCGGCGGTGGTCATGCGGGGATAGAAGCAGCCCTTGCCGCTGCGCGCATGGGCGCAAAGACGCTGATGATCACGATCCTAGCCGAGCAGATAGGGGCCGCCAGCTGTAACCCGGCTATCGGAGGCCTTGCCAAAGGGCATCTCGTCAAAGAGATCGACGCTCTGGGCGGGCAGATGGGGCTGACGACCGATAAAACAGGCATCCAGTTTCGCATCCTCAACGCCTCCAAAGGCCCCGCCGTGCGTGGCAGCCGCGCTCAGATAGATATGGATCGCTACCGCGTCTACATGCGCACTATCGTGCTGAACACCCCAAACCTCGAAGTGGCCCAGGAGATGGTGGATCGCTTGCTGGTGCGCGGAGAGGAAGTGGTGGGTGTGGAGACCAATCTCAAAAACGTCTACCACGCCAAAAAGGTGATCGTCACTACAGGAACGTTTCTAAGAGGCCTCATCCATATCGGCGAAATCCGCCAGGAGGCGGGACGTGCAGGGGAGTTTGCCTCCAATGCCTTGAGCGATTCACTCAAAAGCCTCGGCCTCACTATGGGGCGTCTCAAAACGGGGACGTGCGCCAGAATAGATGCAAAGACAATCGACTTTAGCAAAATGGAGGTCCAGCCAGGTGACGAAAACCCCATCCCTTTTAGCTTTCGCACCGATAGAGCCACTTTCAACCCCACGCAGCTGCCATGTTATATCACCTACACAAACGAGCGCACCCATGAAATCATCGAGTCCAATTTCCATCGCGCACCGCTCTTTACGGGTCAGATCGAAGGTGTGGGGCCGAGATACTGTCCCAGCATCGAAGATAAGATCTATCGCTTTCGCGACAAGGAGCGCCACCATATCTTCGTAGAACCCCAGACTCTCGAAGCGACGGAGTACTACATCAATGGCCTGAGCACCTCATTGCCGCCCGATGTGCAGCTGGAGATGATACGCTCCATCAAAGGGCTCGAGCATGCCAAGCCGGTGCGCTTTGGCTACGCCATCGAGTATGATTACGTCGATCCCACGGAGCTGAAGCACACGCTTGAAACTAAAAAGATCAAAAATCTCTACCTCGCAGGCCAGATCAACGGCACCACGGGCTATGAAGAGGCTGCGGCCCAAGGGCTCATGGCAGGGATCAATGCCGTTTTGGCTCTGCGCGGCGAGGAGCCCCTCATTTTGGGTCGTGATGAGGCCTATATCGGCGTGCTCATCGATGACCTGGTGACCAAAGGCACCAAAGAGCCCTACAGGATGTTTACGAGCCGTGCGGAGTTTCGTCTCCTGCTGCGCGAGGACAATGCAGACCTGCGCCTCATGCCATACGGCCACAAGCTGGGGCTCATCGACGAAGAGACCTATAGCCGCATGATGAAAAAACGCGAGCAGATCCAAAAAGGTGTGGCATATCTCGAAGAGCACTACCTCACACCCACCAAAGAGAACCTCTCCTTCTTGGCCGAGATGGGCGAAGAGAAGATTACCGACAAAACGAGCCTCAAAAATATCGCAGCGCGCGCGAGCTTCACCATAGAGAAACTCGAAAAACTGGCACCCATCATCAAAGATTTTAGCCCAGAAGCCAAAGAGCAGATCCTCATCGAGGCCAAATATCACCAATACATCAAAAAGCAGCAAGAGCAGATAGCCAGAATGCATGAGCTGATGGATATCAAGATCCCAGAAGATCTCGATATCGATAGCATCAGCGGGCTTTCGAACGAAGTGAAGGAAAAACTCAAAAAGTTCAAACCACCCACACTCTTTGCCGCCAGTCAGATAAGCGGTATCACACCGGCAGCCATCGAGATACTGCATATCTATATAAAAATGAAACAGAAAAACAAAATATAAAGCTGTGCATACAATCTAGTGTGACACGCTTTGGCCCGACGGGTCGAAAGGCGGAAGCTTCGGGGTACCCGTCGTGGACAACCGCGTGGAGCACAGATTCGTTTGCACGGCTAAAGGAGTAATGATGACTATCTATTTTTATGCCAAGACCGACAACCGCTTGGGGCTCGATCGCCTCAGACGCACAGCAGCGCTGGCGCGCCAGCTACAAAAAGAGCATGATGTCTATTTCATGACCACCGAGTTTCGCTCGGCCACCTATGCCAAGAGGGTGCTCGGTATCGAAAAGGCCGTGGGCATCGAGGATTTTCGCAATATCGGTACCGTGTGCGAGCGAGGTGATGTGATCGTCTATGACAGCGACGAGCACAACGAGACGATCCACCAGGAGATGATCGATTACTTCGGGACGTTTTTTCGCGTAAGCTACGATCCAAAGGATTTGCCCAAAGAAGGAGAAGTGCTCATATCTCCCCATATCGTGGGCGAAAATGTGATCAATGCCGTTTTGATAGATCCGCACTATTTCGAAGCTATCCCAAAAGAGCTGCGCCTCTTTTTTTGGGGTGATAGCGACTATGAGCGCAAGATGCTGGAAATCGCTCCGCAAATAGCCGATTTCGATCTGGATCTTTTGGAGGGATTCTACTTTTTTGTGGATATGGAAGAAAAATTGAATGAATTCTTCAATAATATTTATGAAAGTGAGGAGTATCCCGATATCCTTCCCCAAGCTTCACTTTGTATCACCCATTCACCTCAGAGCGCTTTGGAGGCTGCAGCGAGTGGTGCGAAGGTTATCTATTTTGGAG
>WGBB01000058.1 GCA_015494505.1 Nitratiruptor sp.
CGAATACCTCCCCTACTCCGCTATCCAGCGCCGCATTTTCGGCACATTTATCCAAAATTTACCAAACTAAGACTATAATCAAGAAAAACTTCGGAGGCAAAATGCTCGACCTCAAGGCACTGGAGAAAAATTTCGACGAGATTGCAGCGAGACTGCGCACCAAAGGTGTGGACGAAAAGCTTTTGGAAAAACTCAAAGAACTCTTTGAAGAGTACAAAAAGCAAAAACGCGTTTTAGAAGAGCTGCAAGCCAAACAAAACAACTTCTCCAAGCTCTTTGGCCAGTACAAACGCGAAGGCAGGGATATCAGCGAACTTCGCCAAGAGCTGGAAGAAAACAAAGCCAAAATCGCTGCGCACCAAGATATCGTGCGCAAGCTCTACGAAGAGCTCGAAACCTTGGCTCTGCAAATCCCCAACATACCGGACCCGGACGTACCCGTGGGAGAGGATGAAGAGGACAATGTCGAAATCAAACGCGTCTTGGAGCCAAGAACGTTCGATTTTACGCCCAAAGAGCACTGGGAACTGGGTGAAGCGCTGGAGTGGATCGATTTCAAGCGTGGCGTGAAATTGGCCAAGAGCCGCTTTAGCGTCCTCAAAAACGAAGCAGCGAGGCTCGAGCGTGCTCTGATTAACTTTATGCTCGATCATAACCGACAGTATGGATTTGCTGAAGTCTGCGTCCCCTTTATGGCCAATAGCGCTACGCTCTTAGGTACCGGGCAGCTGCCAAAATTCGAAGAGGATCTTTTTAAAGTCTGCGACGAGGATCTCTACCTCATCCCCACCGCCGAAGTGCCGCTGACCAACCTCTATCGCGATGAGATCATCAAGGATCTGAGCGAGCCTATCAAACTCACGGCCTATACCCCCTGCTTTCGCAAAGAGGCCGGCAGCGGCGGCAAGGATATCAGAGGCATCATCCGCCAGCACCAGTTTGACAAGGTGGAGCTGGTGGCCATCACCCGCCCCGAAGAGAGCGATGCGGTCTTTGAAGAGATGGTGGAGTGCGCCAGCAGTTTGCTTACCAAGCTGGGCCTACCTCATCGCCACGTAATGCTTTGCACGGGAGACCTGGGCTTTAGCGCGGCCAAGACGATCGATTTGGAGGTGTGGCTACCGGGACAAGGCAAGTACCGTGAAATTAGCTCCATCTCCAATACCCGCGATTTCCAAGCCAGACGCGCCAAAATCCGCTTCAAAGAGGGTAAACGCAATCGCCTCGTCCATACCCTCAACGGCTCCAGCCTCGCTGTGGGCCGCACCCTTGTGGCAATTATGGAAAATTATCAGACAAAAGAGGGTAAAATCGAGATACCGGAAGTTCTCCACCCCTATATGTGAGGTTTGATAAGGTTGGTGTAGAAAAGATAACTTGCTATATTCAATAGCCAAAAGATAAGCGAAGCAGTGGCAAAGTGCTCGAGGGCATAGGGAATATCGACAAAAATATCTTTATCGAAATAAAAAAACCGTACATAGATACCAAAAAGCCCATCGAGCACGAGGCCCACAACTATATTAATGCCAAAAAACTCTTGCCAAAACTCCCGCCACACCATATCAGGATAAACGAGATAGCGAAGAATGAAATAGGAGAGTGCATAGAGTAGCAGCAAAAAAATAACAATGAGATATTTTCTCTTTTCCCTCAGCCTCTCTTGCTCTTCATTGTAATGCTCAATCTCCTGCACTCTTTTAGCTCTATGCGCCAAATATTTTTGGAAGTTTCCGGCATTTTCTTCACTTCTTTGATAATAGCGCATAAAAAGCCGTAGCACCGCAACCTGATAAGGCGCAAATTTAGAGGCTGGAATGCGCACGGCTTCTATGTCACGCTTTTCAGTATAAAAAATCTCGATTTCTCTGTTTGTTTGTCGAATGAATAAAAAGTTTTTATCATCTACTAACTGCCTGCCATGCAATAGTACCGCTATAGACTCTTTCGAAAGTATTATTCGTAGCTCATCGATAACTATTTCTACTTGTTCTCCATTTATGAGCGATTTTTGGAGACGTTTTTTCTTACACCGCTCAAAGTACCGTTTCGCTTCTTCTATAAAACACGGAATATCTTTGAATTTGGCGATTTTGACTAAAAAATCTTCATCATCATACAAAATAACCTCTTCTTGCGCACCATCTTTGCGATACCGTATTACTGCGATACCATACTCACCTATGTAAGAGATATAAGGCTCAGATATCGCTAATTTTGAAAAGAAAGAATCCGCTTTTCCATCTATCCCGGCAGCAGGGAATACAGAATAAGTCGTTCCGATGGATTGAGGAGGTTGGTACAACAAAGACTCTTCGTTTATCGTCTCACCGCAGTGTGTCCGAAGCATGCACAGACCTCTTGCCTTTTCTCCCACTACGTAACATAAAGACTCTTATGATACAATAACCACAATAAGAATACAAACCTGAAACGGGAACTTCTATGAAAATCAACACATTCCTCATCAAAACCGTTCGCGATATGCTGAGCCTCGATACCATCAAATTAGCACTCCTCACCGGCGTGCCGCTGCTTTTTTTATGGATCGGGCTTGGCTGGCTCTTTTGGGACCCTGTGGTGGCACTCACGACCAAGATCATCACCTGGATACCTTTCTCTATCGTGCGCGCCAACGGTGCCTTCATCATTACATTTTTTATCTGGTTCGTGGCGGTATTGGTAAGCTACGCTATCTTCATAGGGCTCTTTAGCGGCTTTTTGCTCGGTGGCAAAAAAGAGAGTCGCTTCGAAGCCATCAACTTCACCCTCGTCTTTATCTTCTCCATTTTTTGGGCGGTGGTGATACTGCTGGAGTGGCCCACTATAAACCACGAAATCCAGCGCTTTTTGACGATTTTGCCTTTCGATACCGTGGCCAAAGGGATGGCCTGGCTGCTGGCTTTTTATCTTTTTTACAACCTCTTTTTAGTGAGCGAATACTTAGTGATTTTCGCTTTTCGCGAGCCCTTTATCAAAGCGATGATGGAAAGACACCTTGGGGATATGGAGCTTGCTAAAAGCGACATTTCCCAAACAGCCACCTATGCGAAACTCTACTGGAATATCTTTTGGTTCTTTGTCGCATCCATCCTCATCGTACCGATCCTCTTCATCCCTGTCGCAAACTTCTTGGCTGTGTGGTTTGTCTGGGCGTGGCTTTATAAAGAATCGGCTTTTATGGGAGTCTGCAGCATCCTATGCACAAAAGAGCTCTACGAAAAGATGCGCGAGCATAAAGCCTATCTCATCAGTGCATCCCTCATGGCGGCAATGCTCAATTTCATCCCCATTATCAGCTTCTTTACGCCCTTTTTCGTGATGGACCTCTACTTTCACTGGATAATGGAGAGCAAAGCGAGCGAGGCTTAGATATCCTCGCCGCTTCCTTTTTTGGTGCGGAGCATATCTTTCATAGAGATATAGCTATTGAGCGCGCTCACATAAGCCTTGGCGCTGGCTATCATCGTATCGATGCTGAGCCCATGGCCGATGACGGCAGGTTTGTTCTCGTCAAACACCACCTTCACCACCACTTTGGCCAGAGCATCCTTGCCTTTGCTCACAGCCGTGACTTGATAGTCGTTGAGGGTGCCTTTGTAGCCGCTGATGCGATCGATCGTCTTGAATATCGCATCGATGGTGCCGTCACCGATGCCGGCATCGGTAATCTCTTTGCCTTCGAACTCGATGGTCACCGCAGCGCTTGGCACACCTTCGCTACAGTCGTTGATCTGCAGTTTTTTAAGCTTATAGACCTCTGGTGCGCTGCTGAGCTCATTGGTTACCAGCACGCGAATATCATCATCGGTAATCTCTTTTTTCTTGTCCGCCAAGATTTTGAAACGCTCGAATGCCTTGTTGAGCTCTTCGTCGCTGAGATTGAAGCCGAGCTCCTCCACTTTTTTCTTAAACGCATGGCGGCCCGAGTGCTTGCCAAGGACGATGGCATTGCGATCGAGGCCGATATCTTCTGCACGCATGATTTCGTAGGTCTCTTGGTGCTTGAGGACGCCGTCTTGATGGATGCCGCTTTCGTGAGCGAAGGCGTTTTTACCCACGATCGCCTTGTTTGGCTGCGGCTCTATGCCGGTTATAGCAGCCACGAGGCGGCTTGTGGGATAGATCTCTTTGGTGTTGATATTGGTATCGATCTCCCCGAAGATATCCTTGCGCGTCTTGATAGCCATCACGATCTCTTCGAGAGCGGCGTTACCGGCACGCTCACCGAGGCCGTTGATGGTACACTCCACTTGGCGTGCACCGTTTAAGACACTATAGAGCGAATTGGCCACGGCGAGGCCCAAATCGTTGTGACAATGCACGGATATGATCGCTCGTTCACCTATGAAATCTTTGAGCTCTTTGATCATCTCGCCCATCTCGTGGGGAAAGCGATAGCCCACGGTGTCGGGAATGTTGATGGTCTTAGCACCTGCAGCGATGACGGCATCGATAATCTCTTTAAGAAAGCTCATCTCACTGCGTCCCGCATCCTCGCAGCTAAACTCCACATCATCTACGAAGGTCTTGGCATACTCCACGGCCGCAACCGCCTTTTTGATCACTTCCTCCGGCTCCATGCGCAGCTTATATTTCATATGGATAGGGCTTGTGGCGATAAATGTGTGGATGCGCTTTTTGGCTGCGGGAGCGATCGCTTCGCCGGCCGCTTTGATATCCTTTTCAAGCGCTCGAGCCAATGAGCAGACGGTGCTCTTACTCACCACTTCACTGATTTTGCGAATCGCTTCGAAATCCCCGGGACTCGCTGCAGCGAAACCTGCTTCGATGATATCCACACCGAGCTTTTCGAGTTGCTTGGCGATTTGAATCTTCTCTTCGGTGTTCATCGACGCACCGGGACTCTGCTCCCCGTCTCTAAGCGTTGTATCAAAAATCTTTACGACATCTTTCATTTTCATTCCTTTGGAATTTCGGTTTTTTTAAATAAATGTAGTGCAATTATACTATGAAGCGGTGCTTAGAGGCATAGGAGGAGGTTGCGGATTTCGATTTTGGGCAAGTATTTGCGTGCTTTGATTACTCCGATTTCACTCAATTTTTATCCTTCGAAAAACTTTTTCCACTATTATAGCGTATTTTTTTGTTTGCCAAATAGTAGATGGCTCGTCCAAGCCCCACAAGCACATAGAGGGTGATAGTGAGCGTGACAAATTCCGCAGGATAGAGGAAAAGCAGTGCCACGATGACTATCATCAAAATGAGAATCTTAAAAACGTGCGGCCGCTGCAAGTCTATCTTTTTGAAACTTGGATAGCGTACGTTACTCACCATCAAAAAGGCTACGCCAAGAGCGAGAAGCAAAATAAAAAAAGCAAGGGATTCGAGCTCATATTTGCGATAGAGCAGCACCCAACCCGTCACAAACACTGCAGCCGTGGGAATCGGCACACCGATAAAGACGCTGGGCTCGCTGTTTGGCGCCATGACGTTGAAACGTGCTAGACGAATAGCGCCGAAAACCACGAAGAGCGCCGTCACCAGTGAGCCAAATTTCCCATACTGATGTCCGATAGCCTGGTAGAGCAAAATCGCAGGTGCTACGCCAAAGGCCACGATATCGGCCAAGGAGTC
>WGBB01000059.1 GCA_015494505.1 Nitratiruptor sp.
GACTTGGCGGAGGTGCGAGAGATTTTGGAAAAAGAGCGAGCCGTGGAGTATGAGGGGGTGATGGCATTTATGGCACGCGTGCCGCAGCAGCTTGCAGCTTTGCGTGCTATCTCTTTTGCATCAAAAGACACACCTGCTAAAAAAGCCCTCAAAAAAGCGCTGCAAAAGCGCGAAAAAGCGCTCAAACGCATCCGCGTGCGCGAAGAGGCCGATATCCATCGCCTGCGCATCGCATATAAGAAATATCGCTACGTTTTAGAGCTGCTCGTGCTCCTGGATAGCTCTTATGAACGAAATCTTAAAAAAGTGAAGAAGATTCAAGACAAGCTGGGAAGGCTCCAGGATATGCGCGTGCAAGCTTCGATGTTGCGAGATTTTGCCGATAGGCACCGGCTAACGAAAGAAAGCTGTCTCGCTCTTGGCAAAGTTCTGGGCGATATCGAAGCAAAAAAGGAGAAGAGAGTTCAAAAGCTCCTCAAAGAGCTTACCAGCTAGCGGGATCGAGGCGGTAGTACTCTTTGAGAGCTTCGTAGAGTTCGCGCTCTTTGCGCTGCAATTGCTTCGGCTTTTCGAAAAAGGCTTCGGTGGCCACGGCGAAAAATTCGGCGGCATTGGTAAGAGCGTAGTAGTCCAAAAACCCTTTTTTATGCTTTTTATAGAGCTCTTGGAGTCTGTGAAATTCTCGGCGCATCACCTTCGTCCAGTGTTTGTAGTTGCGAAGCGGCATAGGGGGTGTGCCGTCGGCGACGCCGTCTTCCATATCGAGCTGGTGTGCAAATTCGTGCAAGCCCACGTTCTTGCCGTCATTGGGATTCTCATCCCCTGCTACCAGATCGCGCCAGCTGAGCACCACTTCGCCGCCTTGCCACGCTTCACCGAGGAGCACCTGCCCTTCTTCGGTGACTATCCAGCCCTCTTGGATGCGATTTTTCTTAAAAACCGCTTCGGGATAGATGAAGATCGATTTGACGTGCTTGTATTCGCATCTGTCGTGTCCGACGGTAAGCAGGCAAGCGTTGGCGGCGATAAGCACCTTTTTGGCTTCATCTACTTCGATACCGCGCCCGATGAACTCCTTTTCTTTGATAAAGACCAAGATGCAGGCCTCTAGGCGCCTTTGCAGGGAGCGCGGTAGCTTGGAGTAAAAGGGGAAATGCTCCAGAAGCACTTTTTTGTAGGCTTTGGGAAAGGGTTTGAATCGCTTGTAGAGATGGTAGCGCCCGTCGGTACCTACATAAATGAGGATCAGATAGAGCCCATAGAGGAGGGCGAGGATAAAGAAGATAAGAGCCAGTACAAGATAGTAGTCCATACGTGATTATAGAAAATTGGTAAAAAAATTGCAAGGAAGAGAGTTCACTATCACGAATAAGATTTATAACAGGCGTAAAAGAGTGAATTTGTCTTGTTTCGATAAAGATTGGATGAAATGGATTCGGAGATTAAAAAAGCGGAAGTATGCAGATTTGGTGGAGCATGCCGGGCTCGAACCGGCGACCTCCACGCTGCCAGCGTGGCGCTCTCCCAGCTGAGCTAATGCCCCGCGAGCGAAATTATAGCAAAAAAAATCTTTTTTGCCAATTTATCCCATCCATAGTTTGCGAATACCGTTTACTAAAAACTGTGCGGCTATGGCTCCTACTACAAGTCCCATGATACGAGTGAGGATTTTCATGCCTGTGACGCCTAAAATCTTCGTGATGTGCGCTGCATTGCGCAAAATCAAGTAGACGATAAAAGATGAGAGGAGAATGACCACGCTTAAAAGCGCATAATTTACAATAAGCGATAGATGTGCTGCATTATTATGGTTCAAAACGATTATAGTGGCTATGACGCCTGGGCCAAAGAGGATAGGAATCCCTAAAGGAACGATGGAAATATCCTCCTTGGCCTCTGCTTCTTGCTGCTCTTCCGGGGTGTGGCGTGCTTTTGTAGGATGTCCATAGGCCATGTTGATAGCGATGAGCAAAAGTATAACGCCGCCTATTACCTTTATGGAGTCCACATTGATACCGAAAAAGGCGAAAATGTACTCTCCACAAAAAAGCGTTATCAAAGAAGCTATGAGCACCGTCAAAGAGGCTTTTTTTGCTATAGGAGATAAAGTGCCGGGTGTTGGGGCATCTACCATGCTGACCATGATGCTTGCTGCGGCTACGGGGTTGAGAATCGTTATGAGAGCTATAGTATCATGCAGAAGGAGTGTTGTTATCTGATCCATTTTTATCCTTTTGTATGGTTATCGGTATCGCTTTGTCGATCGATCTAATATGCAGATCCCTTTGCGGGAACGGAATTTCGATGCCGTTTTCATTAAGCGCTTCGTAAATGAGAATTAAAAAACGTGAAATGGTTCTTTTGGGATAGAGGATTTCGTTGCCTCGTATCCAGACAAAGAGTTCGAAATTGACGCTGCTATCGCCCATCTCTGTCATTATCACTCTCGTTTTTCTTTTGGAATCTTGGTAGATATCGCCATAACCGCTGCTGGCTACGGCCTCTTTGACAACGCGGATCACTTTTTTTGCATCTGTGCCGTAGGCCACGCCGAATGGGATGCGAAATCGTCGTATAGTGTCGTTCATTGTCCAGTTGATGACGCGATTTTGGATGAGGTCTTGGTTTGGGACGATGACGTCGATATTGTCGTTGGTAGTGATGGTGGTTGATCGCATACGAATATCGCTGATACGTCCCGTGAGATTGTCGTCTATTTCTACATAGTCTCCAATTTTGATGCTTCTTTCAAACATCAGTATCAGTCCACTGACGAAATTAGAGACTATGTTTTGCAGCCCAAAACCGATACCGACCGACAAAGCCCCTGCAATGAGCGCGATGGAGGATAGATCGATGCCAAGGGTTTTGAGTGTGACGAAAAATGCTATTAAGACGATAAGATAGTATCCAAGATTGGCTAGGAGTGTTCTTGTGGAAGGGGTGATGGTTTGAGAGCTTTCAGAGAGTTTGTTGATCCCTTTTTTGTAAAAAACTCCTATGAAAAATCCCAAGATGAGAATAAACAGAGCCAAAGTGAGTTTGAAGGCACTGATAGGAGTTTGGTTGATACTAAAGAGTGGTTTGTTCGCATCTTTCCAGATTGTATGGAGAACCAGTCGTATTTGCTCCTGTGTTGCGCCTTTTATTACTTCTGCTTGCCCTAATAGGCTCTTTTCCATTGAAGAGAGGAGGAATATGACTTCTTGTACCACATCTTCTGGATAGATCGATTGGGCTATCTTAATGATTTTATGATGGAGCGTAAAGACCTTTTTGCTTTCTTTCTTTTCCAGTGCATTGCTCCACTGCACAAAAAGTTCCAGCATTTTTTGTCGAAGGAGTTCTTTTTGTCTCTTTTGGAGCGTTTCGATGGCGTTTTGTAATCTGACCACTTTATCATTGCTGCCAAGCAGCTCCAATCTCTCTTTTTCCACTTCCAGTTTTTGGAGTTGTTTTTGATTTTTTGCAAATGTTTTTTCTATTTGCTGTATATTGTTTTGGCTGGAATTCGTATCTAAATGAAGATTTTTTTGTAAAGTTTGCACCAATAGCTCTTTTCCTTGTTGGATAGCTTTTTCATAGACATCCTGTCTTTTTTGCATAAGAGCTTTGACTTTTGTGTAAAAGGCCGCTTGCAGTTGCATTGTAAGCAGGTTGGTGCCGTTTTGATCGCTGCTATTTATCTGATCCTTGATGGCGTCGAGCTTTTCTTGTAGATTTTCCAAGCTGTTATGAAGCTGCGCGTTTGTGTCGATCCAATCAAAAACATTTGAAGCAAGCTTACGATACTCCTTTTCATTGGTAGGCTCTTGAAGCGAAAAGGGTTTAGGAGCAGGAGCGTTTGAGAGATTGATGAGTTTGTATAAAAGCGC
>WGBB01000060.1 GCA_015494505.1 Nitratiruptor sp.
CGGGACTGGCGAAGAGCTTACCACCGCCGATGCCGTAGCCCATCGATTTGGGATTACTATGGCAGCTTTCGCAGCTGCGAGCGCGCTTTTGGACGGTATGGGAGTGCACCGGTGCCATATCGATAGCCAGCACGTCGCGGCCGTTGTCTTTGGTGTGGTAAATCTTATTTTGCACGATCGCCTTGCCATCTTTGCCGATCACCGTAACGGTAGTCTGGCAGCCCGGGATCGCCGGTGCGATACGCCCCTCACCGTTCATCACTAAAATCGGATCCTCCCAGCGCAGATAGCTTCTAGTCTCGGTGACTTTGCCATCGATGAGGAACTTTTTAAGGGTTTTTCTTTTGGCCGCGTCGGTGCCGTGGATATCGTGCGCATGCGCCACAGCCAACCAGTCGACACCCTTTTTGCCGCCGCTATAGTCCACCTTCACATGGCAGCCGTAGCACTGCGGCGCCCAGGTGTCGTGACAGGTGTAGCACTCCATCTTTTGGATATGTTTACCGATTTGCACCATCGCCACACGCGCCTCTTGGCTCAGCTTGCCCTCTTTGGCGAGCTTCTTGAGAGGCTCGAGCACCAAATCTTTGCCGCTTGCAAGGTGCACCACCACATCATCGCCTCTACGCACCACATTAGGGATGGGATTGCCGCGAGCGCTCAACAGATAGCCGTCTTCAGGTTTATAGTAGGTTCCTTTTTTGAGATATTCGGCGATGGTCTTGGCGGTACCCCGCGGCTTGGCAGAGAGCTTGCGTCCAAACTCGTCACCCACGCCAAGCGGCAGCTCCCAAGGATACTTATCGGGCGTACCGTGGCAGTCCTGGCACTCTATCTCCACGGGTGCCAGTGTCGTGCCCGCTATCATCCCGTCTCCATGCATATCGAGGCTGGTGTGGCAGTCTTGGCAGAGCATCCCCTTTTTGTAGTGCACATCCTCGCTCATATGCAGATAGTGCTTGGTGTGCAGCTTTGGCTGGCCTTTGCCGTGTTCATCGAAAGTAGGATTGTAAGCGGTCTCCATGAGTCCCTGGTAGCTCACACCGATGCGCTTGCCGCGGTTGTGGCAGGTGGTGCAGGTCTCCACGGGGATGCCGCTGTAGGTGATGTCGTGCACCTTCACCTTCGCTTCGCGTGTCCCCTGGATAGTATGCACCAGCATATGGCCAGGCTCATCTTTTGGGATAGTGGGGTCACCTCCTTCATAGTAGCCGTCATTGGAATAGGGAATATGGCAGCTGCTGCATCCCATGCCGCGATAATCACCCCTGCGGCTGCGCCCCTTGCTGGCGGTGTGGCAGCGTAGACACTCCTGACGGAGATAAGTGATGGCTGCGAGTTTGGGATTTTTGGCCACCTCATCGGCCGTGGGTGCCGGCGGCAGCTCGATGGTCTTTTGCACATAGACCTGCGGCTCTTTTTTCGCTAGACTCGCCATATATTTGCGATAGGTCTCGCTGCCCAGGCGTTTATGAAGATTAGCAAGATTATAGTTGGCGTATTTGTGCTTGCGCACACCCCAGCCAAAGCCCCAGAGCGCCCCCTGGATTTTGCCCTGTTCGGTGTTCATGAGACTGTTCATTTGGGTTTGCACCTGCTCGGCGTGGCACATCCCGCAGGTGTTTTGGTTTATCCAGGCACTCCCGGGGTCGGGATAGAACTCCTTGGGACCTTTATGCTCTAAAAAGTAGGCGATTGTCCCTCTATGCGCCTCCTCTTTGGTGCTCGCTTCGGGATTGCCGCCGTGGCAAACGATGCAGCTGTTGTCGGCATACCCGGCTTTGGCTGCCATCTTGGCGATCCCTTTTGCCATCCCGCTATGAGGATCGCGGATATCTTCGATGCCTTTATGACACTGCAAGCAGTTGTTGGCCCATACGAGCGATGTTACGAAACAGATCAACACTACCTTTTTCATAATAAAACCTTATTTTTTCTTCATTATGCATCCAAATGGCTTAAAATTTGGTAACAAACATATATGGCACATTTATGTATTGACTGTATATTTACAATTATGCTACTATGAAAGCATGAAAGAGATCAAATGGAATGAAGAAAAAAATCAATTACTCCAAATAATACGCGGTCTTTCTTTCGAGATGGTTCTCGATGCTTTGGAAAAAGGAGAGATACTCGATATCAAAGAACATCCCAACAAACAAAAATATCCCAACCAAAAAATATTCGTGCTTAGGCTCAAAGATTATCTATGCTACGTTCCTTTCGTAGAAAATGAAAAAGAGATATTTCTTAAAACCATAATACCGAGTAGAAAACTCAAAAAGGAGTATGACGATGAAAAAAGATAAGATTTTATACGATCTTGAGGAGATAGAAATCCTCGAAAATATCGACAATGCCAAAAGCGTGCTGCAACAAAAAGATAAAGAAAAGTATGCTCAATATGCTCGATACACCAAATCGCTCCACGCAAAAAAACCTGTAACAATTCGCTTTAGCGTCACCGATCTTGCAGCGATCAAAGCAAAGGCAAAAGAACTCAATATCAATTACCAAAACCTCATCCAAGCACTGGTGCACAACTACGTATCAGGTAAGATCAAACTCGATGTGTAAGAAAAGCAATGGCAAAAACGGAGCTTTTCGATAAAAACTACGCCTACTACGATAGATGGTTTGATGAACACGATCAGATCTATCGATGCGAATTGGAAGCTTTGCGCCGAGTGCTGCCGCCGTTTCGCAAAGGCTTAGAGGTGGGTGTGGGCACGGGTCGCTTCGCTGCACCGCTGGGGATTCAAGTAGGCGTAGAGCCTTCCGCTCAGATGGCCGCCGTCGCCAAAAAGCGGGGTATAGAGGTGGTGCCTGGTGTGGCAGAAGCACTCCCCTTCGCAGACAAAAGCTTCGACCTGGTTCTGATGGTCACCACCATCTGCTTCGTCGATGATATCGACAAGAGCTTCGAAGAGGCCAAACGGGTGCTTGCAGACGACGGGCATCTGATCATCGCCTTCGTGGATCGCGACTCGCCTCTTGGCAAATTCTATGAAGCCCATAAAGCCAAAAGCCGCTTCTATAAAGAAGCTACTTTTTATAGCAAAAAGGATATCTTCAAACTCCTCAAAAGCCACGGCTTCGTGCTAAAGCGCTGCAACGAAGCGCTCTTTGGCGAGAGCCTCGAAGCACTTCGCTGCAAAATTCATGATGGGTGCAAAAAAGGTGGCGCTTTTTTGAGCCTTGTGGCGCGCAAAAAGTAGCAAAGCGCAGCGAAATATTGTAGAATAAACGAAAACTGACTCCAAAGCCGGCAGATGGATAGAAGCTTACAAAGACACATCCAAGCGATTGACAAAAAACTCTACAATAGACTTAAAAACGCCACGCCACAGAGTTTCGCCAGAGTGTGGGTTTCGCATCACGACTACGCCAAACACCTCAAAAAGCGCTTGCGCCATCACGATATCCAAGACGCAGCCGACTATCTAACCAAAGCCAAAGAGGCCTTTTTGCACCCGCACCTCGTCTACTACGCCAAAAACCGCGGTGCGAAGCTGCTCTACCTCGGTGAAGGGTGGGTGGATGTGGTCAGCAGTGATGGCAGACTCATCACCTCCTACCATCGCTATAAACCTATTGAGGATATACTTAAAAAAGAGCGGATGCGCGACAAAAAAGTGTTGCCTATCGCATCCAAAGAGATAGAGTCTCTACGAAAAACCTACACAAAAAAAGGATAGCCTATGCAGTTTACCACACCCCTCAAGCACAACTCCACGAAATTTTTACTCCTTGGAAGCGGAGAGCTGGGCAAAGAGGTGGCCATCGAGGCGCAGCGCCTGGGTATCGAAGTGGTGGCGGTGGATCGCTACCCTCATGCCCCTGCCCACCAGGTGGCCCACAGAAGCTATGTCATCGATATGAAAGACAAGGCGCAGGTTTTGGAAGTGATCCTTCGCGAGCGCCCCACATACATCCTGCCCGAGATCGAAGCGATCAATATCGACGCACTCTTTGAAGCGGAGCGCTTAGGCTTTCACGTCATCCCCAACGCCGAAGCGGTCAATAAGACGATGAATCGCAAAAACATCCGCAAATTTGCTGCCGAAGAGCTTGGCCTAAAAACCAGTGCCTATCGCTTCGTCTCCAGCTTCGAAGAGCTCGAAGCTGCGGCCAAGGAGTTGGGATTCCCTTGCGTTATCAAGCCGGTAATGAGCTCTTCTGGCCACGGCCAGAGCATCGCCAAGAGCCCGGAGGACCTCGCCAAATCGTGGGAGATAGCCAAAGAGGCCAGGGGAGATGCCAGCGAGCTTATCGTGGAAGAGTTCGTCAACTTCGACTACGAAATCACGCTGCTCACTGCCCGCAACGAAAAAGAAACCGTCTTTTGCGAACCCATCGGCCACATCCAAAAGGATGGCGACTACATCTTTAGCTGGCAGCCGATGGAGATGAAAAAAGAGGTCAAGAAAAAGGCCCAGAAGGTGGCCAAGACCATCACCGACGGCCTGGGAGGCCGCGGGATTTTCGGCGTGGAGCTCTTCATAAAAGGCGATGAAGTCTACTTTAGCGAAGTCTCGCCACGCCCCCACGACACCGGGATGGTGACGATGATCACCCAGACCCAGAGCGAGTTTGCCCTGCACGTGCGCGCGGTACTGGGACTGCCCCTTGGCTTTCGCCAAATCACGGGAGGTGCCAGCGCGGCATATAAAGCCAAATCCGAGAGCTTCAATCCCGTTTTCGAAGTGGATCCCGAAATTTTTGGAAAAGATAGTTTCTTGCGCATCTTTGGCAAGCCAGAAAGCCACGAAGGACGCCGTATGGCGGTGGTGCTGACGATGGGCGAGACCCAAAAGGCCTTAGAGCGCGCCAAGGAGCTGGTAGAAAAAATCAGCGACGCCGACTATAGCGATGCAATGCAAAGCTCTCCCGAAGCCGTCCAGGCCCAAGAAGCGCAGCAGTGCGGCTTTTTCAAAAAACTCTTGAAGATTTTCCAATGAAAATCGCCCAAAAGCTCATCACACTCAAAGCCCGCCCTCGCGGCTTCCATCTCGTAACCGGCGAAATACTCGAGCATCTGCCTGAACTCGCCGACTTCCACGCCGGCGTAGCGCATCTATTTTTGATGCATACGAGCGCAAGCCTCACCATCAACGAAAATGCCGACCCCAGCGTACGCAAAGACTTCCTCTCTTTCACCGACCGCCTGGTGCCAGAAAACGAACCCTACTACACCCATACCTTAGAGGGTAGCGAAGATATGCCCGCCCACATCAAAAGCAGCCTCTACGGCAACTTCTTAGCTATCCCTATCAATTCCGGCCGCTTCGTGCTTGGCACCTGGCAGGGGATATATCTGTGCGAGCATCGCGACTTTGCCGGCAATCGCAAAATCTACGTCACACTAATGGGAGAGTAGATGAAGATCGTAGTCCTCGATGCCAAAACCTTAGGCGATGCGGATCTGAGCGCTCTGGAGCGCTTCGGCGATGTGGTGATCTACCCTACCACCCAGCCCGAAGAAACCCTCCAGCGCATCGCGGATGCCGACATCGTGGTGACCAACAAGGTAGTCATCGATAGAAGCCTCATGCAAAAAGCTACGAAGCTGCGCCTCATCTGCGTAGCCGCCACGGGGATGAATAATATCGACTTAGAAGCCGCCAAGGAGCTTGGCATCGCCGTCAAAAACGTAGCCGGCTACTCCACCACCAGCGTGGTGCAACATACCTTCGCCATGGCCTTCTACCTCATCGAGCAGCTGCGCTACTACGACGAATTCGTCAAAAGCGGCAGATGGAGTGAATCGGGAATCTTTACCTGTATCGACAGGCCCTTTTTCGAAATAGCCGGCAAGCGGTGGGGGATCATAGGCCTTGGCACCATCGGCCGCGAAGTGGCAAACGTGGCACGCACCTTCGGCGCGGAAGTGGTCTACTACTCCACCAGCGGCCGCAACGATACCTGCGACTACACGCGCACCACCCTCAATGAGCTGCTCTCTACCTCCAAAATCATCTCCATCCACGCACCGCTCAACGACCGCACCAAAGACCTCATCGGCAAAAAAGAATTAGAGCTCTTGCAGCCGGGATCCGTGCTGCTCAACCTCGGACGCGGTGGCATCATAGACGAAGAGGCGTTGGCCGAAGTGATCGATAGCAAAGAGATCTACGTGGGACTCGATGTCACCGAACGCGAACCACTGCCAAAGGATTCACCGCTTCTAAAAATCAAAAACAAAGATAGGCTTCTCATCACGCCGCATATCGCGTGGACAAGCATCGAAGCACGCCAAAAACTTGTCGAAGGAATCGTAAAAAATATCGAGGAGTTTTTGCAGTAGACTCCGCCCAGATCCCCGCGGCGCCCGGACACAAGCGGTGCTCTGCTGCGTTCCCGCCCTGAAGCGTTGCCGCTTGCGCCCGTCGCACGGGTCTGAACGGAGCATTCAAGATAGCGCACTATCCTGAGTGCTCCGCTCGCAGCGCAATTATACTATAAAGCCGCCTCCATTGCAACCAAGGCCATAGCCTCGGCGCTAAAAAGGTATGGTATCTTCTATCACCTCTCCCGTACCGGCGATGGTATTGCCCACAACTTTTGGCGTCACCACGTTGACTACCGCTCCCGTGACCTTAAAGGGCATCGCCACCACAGATCCCACGCCGCAGCCGGCAAAAAGGAGCGCGATAATGAGCGCAAAAAGATACTTTTTCATAAAAAACCTTTGATTTTAGAGCCATTATCGGAAACGGGGAAAAATTTTGAACTCTGGCGGAGAGAGTGGGATTCGAACCCACGAAGGGCTGTTAACCCTTACACGCGTTCCAGGCGTGCGCCTTCAACCACTCGGCCATCTCTCCAAAAGTCGCGGTAGTGTGCAGTGGCGGGGAGGGTGGGATTCGAACCCACGGTAGGCTCATCACCTACGCCGGTTTTCAAGAC
>WGBB01000061.1 GCA_015494505.1 Nitratiruptor sp.
CTATACCGTTATCGTGGATGGAGAGAAGTTTGTAGTAGAGATCGCAGAGGGCAACGTGGAGGTCAAGCCTCAAGCAGAAGCCGCTGTGCCTAAAGAGACCGAGATCGTAGAAGAGCAAGCCAGCAAAGGCGAAGCCGCCGGCGGTATGGTGGAGATCAAGTCTGCTGTGCCCGGGACAGTCTGGAAAATCCTCGTTAATCCTGGCGATAAGGTCAAAGCCGGCGATAAGATCATGATACTCGAATCTATGAAAATGGAGATCGACATCCCAGCACCCCAAGACGGCGTGATTGCACACATCGCCGTAAAAGTCAACGACACGGTCGAAGAGGGCCAAGTACTAGCGACTATGGAGTAAGCGATGAAGAGAATCGTAACATTTCTACTCGCGCTTTCGATATTTGCGATACCCATCGCATCTCTCGCGGCTATCGAACATACGGCGCATGAGCAAAAGACCGTAGAGCGTAAAGAGGTGCAGAGCCAAAGTTTCGGCACTCTCCTTGTCAACTTCTACAAGCAAACGGGAATCTACGCGTTTTTGAATCCAAAAGAGGGTGTTAAGAACGCGCGAGGCGACGAGATTACGAAGTTTCAGCAAAGTTTCGGTCGCATTATTATGATAGCCATCTGTTTCGTGCTCTTCTATCTGGCTATCGCCAAAGGTTTTGAGCCCCTTTTGTTGATACCCATCGGTTTTGGGGGGCTTTTGGCAAACATTCCTCTAGCCAATATCATCGGTGACGGAGGTTTCATCGGCGAACTCTTCAAAGCCGGTATCTCCAACGAGCTCTTTCCGATTCTCATATTTATGGGAGTTGGAGCTATGACAGACTTCGGGCCGCTCTTGGCAAACCCCAAAACGGCACTTTTGGGAGCGGCAGCGCAGTTTGGGATCTTTGGGACGCTCGTGGGAGCAGTGGTGCTCTCACAGATGGGAATCTTCGATTTTAGTCTCCAAGATGCCGCTGCGATATCTATCATCGGGGGTGCGGACGGTCCGACAACGATCTTTATCGCTAGCAAGTTGGCTCCTGATCTCTTGGGCGCGATGGCGGTGGCGGCATATAGCTACATGGCGCTGGTGCCTGTGATTCAGCCTCCTATTATGAAAGCGCTGACAAGCGAAGAAGAGCGCAAGATCAAGATGACTACGCGCCGCAAAGTGAGCAAGCTCGAGAAGATAATGTTTCCGCTCACCGTTTTGGTGCTGACCATCCTCATCCTTCCAGAGTCCTCACCCCTCATCGGTGCGCTCACTTTCGGTAACTTCGTGCGCGAATCGGGCGTGGTGGAGCGACTCTCTAAGACGCTCCAAAACGAGCTCATCAACATTGTGACCATCTTTTTGGGCCTCAGTGTGGGCAGCAAGCTCGCAGCCGAGTATTTTCTCGTCCCTGAGACGCTTGGTATCTTGCTCCTCGGCCTCGTGGCATTTTCCATCGGGACAGCAGCGGGTGTGATCATGGGTAAAATTATGAACAAATTCTCTAAAGAGCCTATCAATCCACTCATCGGTGCTGCGGGTGTGAGTGCGGTGCCTATGGCGGCACGCGTGGCCAACCGCGTGGGTATGGAAGCTGATTCTACAAACGTACTCTTGATGCATGCGATGGGACCAAACGTCGCGGGCGTTATCGGCTCGGCCGTAGCAGCAGGGGTACTGCTTTCAATCTTCTAAAAACTGCTTTTTGTGTTTTGCTTTGCGAAAGCTCTTTTTCCTCTTGAGCTTTCGCAAGAGATTCGCCTCTTTTAAGATATCCTCTCGTATCTCTTCGCTCGATTTGTCGCTCAGGTGCAGATTGGCGTTGCGCTCGGCAAAGCGCTCTAATTCTTTGGTATATTCACTGCTTAAATACACCTTTTCGATCTCTTCGAGGGGACGAAAGATTGTGTGGATATGGGCTATGAGCTCCTCCTTGGAGTGCTCTTTTTGCAAAAAATCCACGATGCGATTGACGAAGCGCTCCAATTCGCGGATATAGCGTGTGCGCAGGTACTTCTCTCTCTTCATCTGCACGCCTTTTAGGCTATAATACCACAAGATTGTAGCAAAAGGTGGAGTATGGCGCAAATCGATCAAAATCAGTTTCAATATCTCGAACTGATGATGAACCCCAAAAACTACGGAGAGATGCAAGAGTTCGACGCCAAGGGGTACGGCAAAAACGTGCAGACCGGCGAAATGGTGGTGATATACCTCAAAATCGATCCTAAGACTCAAAAAATCACCGATATCTCCTGGCAGACAAACGGCTGCGGCACGACGCTTGTGAGCGGTTCACTCTTTAGCGAAGAGTATAAAAATAAAACGATCCAAGAGGGCCTCGATTTTACCCAAGCCGTCTTTGAAAAAATCAAGGACAATCCCCCGCCTGATGCAGCCTGCGGCGAGGTGGTGGCCAGAGCCTTCATCGCCGCGGTCTTGGATTATGAAGATCGCAAAAAAGGGATCGAGCAAGAGCACGTCGAATTGGTGACCCTCGCTTGCCCGGTGCCCCAGGAGGAGAAAAAATGAGAGAGCTTTTTCGCAAAAAACATGAACTGTGGCTGCGCATACTCTACGGCGCTTTCGCGCTGCCCAAGGGAGAGGAGTTCGATCGGCTTTTGGACTTTGCCACTATAGAGTTTCGCCATCTCAAATGGCTGGCCAAAGAGATGGTGCACCAAGGACTCGATTTTGATTGGGACAGAGGGCAGGTGCCTATCCTCCACGTCACCTCGCATGGCATCTATGAAACGCTCCTAGAAGCGCTTCGCGATGTGGGGCGAAAGTATGGCGCGGGAGCGCTCTATGAGAGGATGCAAAGCGACGAAGTGTATATGCAAAGTGCCCTAGAGCGTATGCTACATAGCGAACCCATCGAAATCACAGCCTTTTCCAAGGAGCTTCGCTACGAAAATTTAGATGGAGAGAGCCTCCAGGCGCTGGTGCAGTTTTTGTTTGAAGAGTCCTACAAGGAGTATGAGCTCATCGTCACCTATTTCTACTCGGCGATGCACACCGACTCTGTGGGGCTCTACTCCATCTTCGAAGATCTCATTTACGAGTCGATCTACCATCTCAAATCTTTTAGCGTCCTCATGGCAAAGCTCGGTATCCTCACATTGCCGCGCACGGTGATGAAAGAGGTCTATAAGTTTGAAGATCTAAGAAGCTTCCTCGAAAAGGGAATCGAAGAGGAGTTAGCTGCCAAAGAGGAATGCAAGAAGCTGGCCGCCGCTATCAAAGATGAGGAGCTCAGCCGCTTTTTTAGCTATATCGATAACCAAGAAAACTACCACATCGAGCTTATGAAGGAGGCGATAGCTCTTTTAGGATAGCCTCCAGCGCCATCTTGGTCGCTGTGTGCTGCAAGATATCGGCATGTGTGGAGCCGGAGATAGTGATGACTTTTTTGAGATTTTTGATGTATGGCAGAAGATTTTTGAGCGTAGCCGGCGGAGTGGTGTCGTCCTGCTCGGCCGCGATGATGTAGGCGGGTGCCTCCACCTTTTGGACGTAGCGATAGGTGGCGAAGGGGTGGCGCACGAGAAGTGAAGCGGGATAGAGGGGATAGCGCAGCTTGGCTAAATGCGTGATGGAGTGGTAGGGCGTGATAAGGATGAGGCCGTCGGTCGGGTGGTGCGCTGCGATATAGGCTGCCACGCCGGTGCCCAAGCTCCTTCCTATGAGGATGTTGTGAACGTTTTTGAACTTTTCGTAGACCTTCGTAGCTGCAGCGAAGATTGCCTCTTGAGAC
>WGBB01000062.1 GCA_015494505.1 Nitratiruptor sp.
GTATAATGCGAAAAAATATTTGAGGAGAGAAAATGAGTGAACTTAAAAAGAGACTCCAAGAGGACCTCAAAAGTGCGATGAAAGAGAAAGATACCTTCAAACGCGATACGGTGCGATTCTTGATGAGTGCCATCAAACAGGTGGAAGTGGACACGCGCAAGGAACTCACGGATGCCGATATCATAAAAATCATTCAAAAAAGCGTCAAACAACGCGAAGAAGCAGCAACTCAATATAAAGAGGGAGGCCGTGAGGATCTATATGAAAAAGAGATGAAAGAAGCAGAGATTCTCAAATCCTATCTGCCTAAGCAGCTCAGTGATGAAGAGCTCGAAGCCGAGCTCAAAGAGATTATAGCACAGGTGGGAGCTACCAGCCTCAAAGATATGGGGAAAATCATGGGGGTAGCTACGAAGAAGCTTGCCGGTGTAGCCGATGGCAAACGCATAAACGAAACGGTTAAAAAACTTCTAGGCTAATTCTTCCCTTTGAGTCGGCGTACCGCGCCGGCAATGTCCTCTTGGCGCATAAAATGCTCGCCCACCAAGAACGCATCTACTCCTATTTCGTGCAGATGCTTGACCTGTTCGAATGCGTGGATACCGCTTTCTGCTACGATGATCTTGCCTTTTGGGATGAGAGGTACGAGCTGTTCGCTTAAAGTCACATCCACTTCGAATGTTTCGAGGTTTCGGTGATTAATACCGATGATATTGGCACCGGCGAAGATCGCTTTGACAAGATCCTTTTTATCATGAATCTCTACAAGCGCTTCCATCCCTAAATGCCATGTATACTCCAAGAGCTCCTTAAGTTCTTTGCGACTGAGAGCTTTCGCGATGAGCAGCACGAAATCCGCTCCATAGACGAGCGCTTCTACTAGCTGATATTTATCGATAATGAAGTCTTTGCGCAACAGCGGCATGGGCACGTATCGGCGAATTTGCGTGAGATACTCGATGTTCCCTTGAAAAAAATGGGGTTCAGTAAGCACGCTTACGGCATTTGCCCCACCCTCTTGATACTCTTTGGCTATGGCGATAGGATCGAAATCTTCGCGGATCACCCCTTTACTGGGGCTCGCTTTTTTAACTTCGGCTATGATTTTATAAGGGTCTTCGGGATTTGAGCGCAATACATCCTCTACGGGGCGAGGTACGAATGGATTGTAAGCAAGGCTGCGCCCAAGCCATTCGAGAGGGAACTCTTTTTTACGGCGCTCGAGATCTTCTTTGGTTTTTTTGATAATTTCATCCAATATCACTGCTCATCCTTTTTGGCGCACTGCTCAATCTTTTTAAGATGCAATTCTACCTCAGGATCTTTTAAATCCATATCAAAATAGACTCTTTTCATGATCTTAAGTGCCTCTTTACATTTGCCTTGCTTGTAGTACCCCCATGCGAGGGAGTCGAGATAGTAGCCAGAATCAGGCTCTTTGGACAAAGCCTTCTTAACAAGCTCAATTCCCCGCTGCACATCCATGTCATGATCGATCAGCAAATAGCCTAGATAGTTGAGATAGACAGGGTCTTGCACGTGTTTGAGCGCTTTGTCAAATTTCTTCACAACATCTTCGAGGAGCTTTCTATCTTTTTTCTTGGCTCGTTCATACTCAAACATTGCCTCAAGAGCCAAGTAGTTGTAATCATGCGTCTTTGCAAAGAGATGCCTGGCTAGTTCGAAGGCTTTATCATAGCGTTTCGTAGCGCGGTAAAGATCGAGCAATACTTTCTCGTCTCCTACGATTTTTGCCCAGCGTAAAGCCTGGTCGTACTCTTTTTGATAGATATAAAACTCCATTACCTTTTTGGCAAACTCTTTGTTGCCATAGGTTTCGTAGAGTTTTGAATACGTGCTAATAAGTCCGTCTATGTTGTTTTCGTGACCATAAAGTGCGATGAGTGAGCCACAAGCGATCTTATCACAGCCGTAGAGTCGGATATGGGTCTCAAGATAGGCGATGGCTTCGCGTTTTTTATCGAGATAGAAATACATTATATAGGCGATCGACGAGACTGTGGAGCTTTTGGGATCCATGGCATAGGCGCTTTTGTAGTACTTGAGAGCTTCCTCGAAACGCTTTTGTTTAAGATAGAGGGTGGCGAGAAACTCCAGATCGTTCGCCTTTTTGCCCATGGCAATAGCTTTTTTGATAGCTTCGGCAGCTTTGTTGAGGTGCCCCCTTTCATACTCTACGGTAGCGAGCAGTTCCCATAATCTTTGATCATTTTTATAGCGTTTTTGTGCTTCTTTGATAACGCGGTACGCTTCATCATACGCTTTGAGCCGATAAAGAGTTTGGATGTAGCGATAGAGGAGTTGTTTGTCGCCGCTGAGTTTGTATGCTTTTTTATATGTTTTTGCTGCTTGAGTCAAGAGTCCGTGCGATTCTAGTAGTGCGGCTTGTACCAAGAGTGCATCAAGCTGTAGTTTGCTATCGAGTGACACGGTGGTAACCGTAGGTGCTTGAGGGAGTGCACATCCTCCAAGGAAAAGCATGAAGATTATGATTGCAAGACGATACCGATACATTCTTGACATACCTCGTTTATGTGTTCTTTATTTTTGTAGCGTTCCCAAAAGGGATAGCTACGACACTGCTGTGGACGCACGGGGTAGATGGTACATCCTTTATCGAA
>WGBB01000063.1 GCA_015494505.1 Nitratiruptor sp.
AACTCCTAAGTCTCTACCGGTTGCCCCAAAATACGGGGGTGACATGGCTTCGACGGGAGCAGCCTGTCATAGGTTGCGTGCCGGCTTGAGGAACGCCGTAAAAACTCCTCGAAAAAATAGACGCAAACAATACAGATTACAGACCCGCTTACGCTGTAGCTGCGTAAGTTAAGAAGAACACTGGGTCCCTCGCACCGAAGCGTGCCCTCTCGCTTCGGATCTCGCGGGGTCAGAGCACTGGAGGGCTAGGATGAGCGGCTGCCTCACCGCTCGTCGACATCTCGAGGCTGGATCGAAGCGGGCTTCGGGCGCTGAGCCTCGCTTCGATCGAGAGTAATCAGCGCTACTACGCACGTAGAGGCCTATGGCGGGTTGTTTCCGGACTCGGGTTCGATTCCCGACACCTCCACCAATAAATGCAACTTCCCAACCACTTCGAGCACTGCACTGTAAAAATCTGCACGCACTTTGCAATTTTCTAAGATATAATAAAAAAAAGGATGCGTCTTGAAGCGTGCGAAGTTGAACTTTTTGCTAAGTATCCTGCGTAATACCGATGACCATATTCTTCTTTTCAAACCCGACCTCTCCATAGTCTGTTTCAACGAAAAAGCGAAAAACTTCTTCGGGTATCGACCTGAGGAGATTTTAGGCCAAACACTGGGGCGCATCGTGGATAGCGAGATGCACCAGAAGGTGCGCCGATGTTTCGAAGAGATTTTACGAAGTGACGATGTGCAACGCTGTGACGTAGAGTTTGTGCTCCAAAACGGTGCGAAAGTGCGAGCATATATCGAAACTATCTCTTTGCGACTGGGAGAGGAGACGATGGTGCTGATGCGTCTTGCCAACGGTAAAGGCAGTCTCAAAGAGATGATAGAGCGTAGCAAAAACGAGAGCTACAAAATCGAGGATTTTTCTGAAAAAGTGGAGCGCTACTTTAAGCTCGTGCAAAAAGAGGCGCATATAGGGATATGGGAAGTACGTCTCGATGATATGAAGGTCTATTGGAGTGATGAACTCTATGATATTTTGGGGCTCGATAAATCCAAAAACACTCCGCAGATTCCTCCCATAAGCGAAATGGTAAAAGGGGAGGATAAGCGTTTCGTAGCACAAGTTTTCAACGACTCCCTCGACAAAAAAGAGAGCTATGAAATAACCTATCGTATAGTGCGTCCCGATGGAGAAGAGAAGTATCTGGATGAGCATGTGCTCTATCTCGATGACGAGGATGGCCATTATATGGTGGGTTTCGATATTGACGTGACGGAGCGCGAGCGTTTTCAGCAAAAGCTTTTAGAGCAAAAGCGACTCGCCGAGGAATTACGTGAGAAGGCCGAAAAAGCGCGCCAGGAAGCGGAAGAGGCCAACAAAACCAGAACCATCTTTCTTTCGAATATCTCGCATGAAATCAAAACGCTGCTCAATGCGATACTGGGTTATTCGCAGATACTTAAACAAGAAAAGAGTCTCGACGCACGCCAAAAGAGAATGGTGGAATCTATTCTCATAGCGGGTGGTCATCTGCTCGACCTTATCAACGATATCCTCGATATTACCAAAATGGAGATAGGCAAAAATAGATGCAATGTGGTGGAGTTCAATCTCACAACAATGTTTAAAAGTCTCTATCAGATATTCAAAATCCGGGCAGAAAACAAAAATATAGGCTGGAAAATCGTGGGGATGCCCAAAGAGGAGCTCCTGGTCCATACGGACAAGACCAAACTTTTCCATATCCTGCTCAATCTCGTGGGCAACGCCATAAAATTCACCGACGAAGGCAAAGTGGAACTCATCTTTCGCTATAAAAAGAACAACAAGTGCTATTTCGAGATTCGTGATACGGGTATCGGTATCAAAGAAGAGCTGCAAAAGAAGATTTTCGAGCCTTTTGTACAAAACGAAGCAGGATACAAGCGCGGCGGTACGGGACTGGGACTCGCCATAGCCAAAAGCAACGTGGAGCTTTTGGGCGGAAAATTGGAGCTCGAATCCAAAGAGGGCAAAGGTACGCGCTTTTTCTTCGAAATCCCCTGTGGCCGAATCAAACGGGTCAAACTCTTTGCCAAAAGCTCCTTTGACAACGGCTTACGCCTCAAAGAGGATGCGAAGCTCTCGGTGCTCATAGCAGACGACATAGACGACAACCGTGTGGTGCTCAAGGAGCTCTTGGAGCAAAAAGGTATCAAGGTTTACGAAGCCAAAGATGGGCAAGAAGCTGTGGAGATTTTCAAAAAGGCGAGGCCGGAATTGGTCTTCATGGATATCCGAATGCCCAAAAAAGACGGTATCGAAGCGGCAAGAGAAATACGTGTACTCGATGAAGAAGCGAAGATAGTCTCACTTGCAGCATCGCGCCTTGAAGAGCGCAGTGACGCTGCGAGCGTATTTGACGATCAAATCACCAAGCCTTTTAGCATCGGTGCAATAGACAAGGTTTTCATGCGCTATTTCGCTAAGCGTTTCACGAAAGAAAAAAGGCGCTACATGAGCCGCCACTACGCCAAGCTCTCACAGGATGTCCGCCAAAAGATCATAGAGGCGGCACAGATAGGCAAAGTCACCGAACTTCGCAAACTTATCGAAAATCTCGAAAACGAAGCCGTGCGGGAGCGTCTCGAGCGCTATCTCAAAAATTTCGAACTCGATAAAATCGTCGAAGAGCTCAAAAAGGGAAGACAATGACACAAATACAAGATACACGCCCAAAGATTTTGCTCGTAGACGATACGCCGGAAAACTTGGCGCTTCTTATGGAGACTCTAGAGCCTGCCGGCTACCAAATATTCGTAGCTACTTCCGGTGAAAAGGCGCTCGAAATAGCGCCAAAAATCCAACCAGACTTAATACTGCTCGACATTATGATGCCGGGTCTCGATGGATACGAAACCTGTGAAAGACTCAAAAAAGACCCTTCTCTCAAAGATATTCCCATCATTTTCCTCTCGGCTCTCAATAGCCCCGAAGATAAGATAAAAGCCTTTGAGATGGGGGGCGTGGACTATATCAGCAAGCCTTTTAACCATCTCGAAGTCCTGGCGCGTGTCAAGACCCATCTGCACCTAAGCAAGATGATTTTGGGGATGAACGAACTTATCAAAAAGGCGTTTCACGAAATCTATACACCGCTGAGCATCATCGATACGGCGGTGGAGATGCAGACGTTGGAGTATGGTGATAGCGAATACCTCCAAAGTATCAAAGCGGCATCTCGAACGCTCCATACCGTCTATGAAGATATCTACTACTCCCTCAAAAAGGAGATAGTCGATTTCGAGCCCGAGCGCGTGGATCTCGGTGCGGTGGTGGATGATCGTATTCGCTACTTTCAAATCATAGCCCAGACCAAAGGAATGGAATTTGTCGTAGACTATCGTTCCGCTTTTCCCTTCATAACCATTAATCCTACGGAACTGCAGCGCATTATCGACAATACCATTTCTAACGCCATCAAATATGGAGATGAAAACAGCATCATAAAAATCGAGATTTACGACGAAGAGGACCGTCTCTGCCTCGCTATTACGGACAAAGGCAAGCCTATAGGAGACACCCACGAAATTTTCAAGACACTCTATCGCGAAGAGGAGTCTGGTGTGGGATTAGGGTTAGGACTCGATATCGTGCGCATGATATGCAAGAAGTACGAAATCGCTATCGATGTAGACTCGCACGAGGGCAAGACCACTTTTACCTATTGCTTCAAAAAGGATGTGGATGCGCATTCTGTTACTTGAGGATGACCATCTTTTGCGGAAGCATATTAGCAGGTATTTCGAGCTCAAGGGTCATAGCGTCGATGCCTTCAGTGACGGTGAGGAGCTTTTGGATAGGGCCAATCTCTACGAATACGACTTTTTCATCTTCGATATCAATGTTCCACATTTTAACGGCTATGAAATTCTCGAATACATCAAAAGCAAAAATATCGATACGCCGGTGATTTTTATCAGTGCCTACACCGATATAGAGAGTATCAAAAAGGCCTTCAAGTTGGGTGCGAGCGATTATCTCAAAAAGCCTTTCGAGCTTGCTGAGCTAGAACTACGCATGGAGAACATCTTAACCAAGTTTCACAAGGAAGATGCCGTCGAGCTCGGCGAAGATTTGCGCTACGACTTCCAAAAGCGCACACTCTACAAAAACGGCGAACCTGTTACACTTTCAAAGAAGCAAAACGACATTCTTTTCATCCTGGTGAAAAACCGTGGAAACGTGGTGCCTTTCGATACGATTGCGGATTTCGTATACGGAGACGATATGGTAGATTACAAAACGATAGCTAGCCATATTCGCGATATTCGAAAAAAAGTGGGCAAGATTATACATAACGTCCGCGGTGTAGGCTATAAAATCGGTTAATTTTTTATTGGAATATTTTCTACATATTGAATAAAACCTTCCAAATCGAAAGCGTGCAAAAACTCCTTCAGTACGTTACGAAGAGGAAGAGGATTGAGTGACTGGACATTCTCTTTAAGCTTTGAGATGTTTCCCAGTTTAGCAAGATTGAGCAACTCCTCTTGCTGTTTTTTTGTGAGCGTGAACTTCTGTGGATTTGGTTTCGATGTCTCTTTATTGGAAACTTTTTGCTCGGTATGTTCTTCATATGCGGTAAGTGCCGGACGAAGAGGAATGGTAAAATAGAATTTACTCCCCTTTTTTGGAAAGGATTCTACGAGCAGTTTGCCACCCATGAGCTGGACGTAGCGAGAAGCTATAGAGAGGCCGAGTCCTTTGCCGCCTCGCATCTGTCCAGCAGCCGCTTGGGTGAAAGTCTGAAAAATCGATTCTTGCTCTTTAGGCTCTATACCTATGCCGGTGTCGCTGACGATGAAAGTGTAGCCGTTGTGGTCTTTAGGCTTGACGATGAGCTCCACCTGGCCGTAGTCGGTGTATTTGAAGGCGTTTCCGATGAGATTGACGAGGACCCGAAAGAGCTTTTTCTTATCACCCACCACGAAGGTCTCTTTGGCGGGTTTTCCTATAACACGCCATGCAAGTCCTTTGGCCTTCGCTTTATCCTGATAGAGTTCTTCAATATTTTCTAAAAATTTCTTCAAATCAAAACTCTCTTCATTGAGTTCCATTTTGCCTGCATCGATTTTGGAGACCTCTATCACGTCGTCGAGCAGGTCGAGGAGATAGGAGCCGTGTGTGAGGATTTTTTGCACTTTCTCCTTTTGAATAGTATCGAGGCTCTCATCTTTGGCGAGAATCTGCGCATAGCCTAGAATAGCGTTGAGTGGCGTGCGGATGTCGTGAGAGATATTGGAGATAAAGAGTGTTTTCGCATCGCTTGCGGCAAGTGCCTGGCGTTCCTTTTCTTGGAGTTTTTTGTTGAGTTTTTCGAGAATTTTGGTGCGACATTCGATTTTTTCTTTGTACTCATCGAAAATCTTTTTGAGACGTTGCGAAAAAAAGAGGCTCAAAAGCAGGGCCAAAAACGTAAAAGAGCTGAAAATGAGCAAGAGAAGTTGCACTTTGTGATTGAGTTCTTGCTCTAGTTCCGCTTTTTTCTTTGCGATAGTCTCTTGCAGCTGGTCGAGATAGATACCCGCGAATACGATCCACCCCCAATCCGGAATAGCTTTGGCATAGGTTATTTTTTTTGCTATGGCGGGTGAAGAGAGCTTACGAAAATCGTAGAGCAAAAAGCCTCCTCGTTTGCCTACTTCGATGAGTTTTTTGCCCAATTTTTTGTAGTAAGGGTTGGTGGTTTGATGAAGATTTGTTCCTATTGGGATAAAGGGGTGTGCGAGTATGGTGCCTTGGGTGTCGATGATACCGAAATACCCCTCTTTGTCGAAACGCATTTGTGCTACACGTTGTAATATATCGTACTTTATATCCTTTTCGATATCGTCGATGGTCTCACCTGTTCCTACAATCCATCCGTAGGGTTTGAAAAGTTTGACAAAGGCTATCTGTTCCGACTCATGTCCATTTTGCGCCCTGACGTAGATTTTGGTGATGTAGCCTTCGTTGTGTCTCATAGCCAGGTCGTACGCTTCTTTGAGCACCGGTTTTCCATGTGCATCCTTGTAGTCGAAAATATAGTGGTTCTCTATTTTGGGATTGATAGGAAAGAGTACGGCGGTACCGTTGGTGTCGAAAATCCATAGATAACTGTAGCCTTTTCTCCATCGCAGCGGATAGAGGGCATCTTTGATGCGTTGTTTGATTTTGGCTTCACTCTCAATGTTGCGATATTTGTTGTGGATATATTTTGCCACATCGATGGCTTGATAGACACGGTGACGTATCTCTTGTTTGAGGCGAGATTCGGTTTGGGATTTGTAGTAGTCGATGTAGTCGATGACTCGCTCCACCTCGGTTTTGAGGCGTTGTTCATATCTGGCAGTATACTCTCTTTCTATTCTTTTGCTTTTATTGTAAAACTCTTCATACTCCTTGACGATGAGGATGTAGCCGATGGATATGATGAGTAAAAAAACGATGGCGAGATTGCTCAGAAAGTTGAGCAACGGTAGTTTGTCTTCACTCAGCAGCTTCATTCTATCCTCAATGATTTTCAGCTTATTTTTAGCTTCTATGCCAATTATACATCAAAGAAGCGTAAAACGCCATGATTTCTTGAATAAATATTTAATACAGTATTTTTAAATTTTTGATAGATGATCTTATCGAAGAGGCTCTAGAACTCAGAAAATTTATAAAACATTAAGGTTTGTGAAAATTTTGCAGCATATTTCGGCTTATTGGCGTATGAGGTTTTGTCTTCCCAATAATCGTACATTTTTTCTAGCTTTTGATTGGTTGCCTAAATAAATAACCTTCGTAAGACCCTATATATAGGTTATAGAAGAAAAATCGATCCATTATCGGAATATAGTACAAATTTTTTAGTTTCTGCAATTTTTCTGCAATCTTTGGTGCAATAATTGCAGTGTGAAGGTTAGAAAACCTTAAATAAACACAAGGAGGACGAGATGAGAGGAAGAAAACTGATTGCGACAGCATTGCTCGCAGGAATGGTCTCATCACCTATGGTCATGGCTGAGGTACTCAGCGACAAAGACCTAGGAAGTGTCAGTGCCCAAGGTTTCCAAGTTGCAGTACAGACTGCCGGAGCTCACGAACAAAACATCAACAACGACTCAGTCCAACTCAATGACAATGCGCAAGCCGCTGCGGCAGGAATGGCAGTGACCAACACGGCTGCTAGTGCTGCAAACGTAGCGCAAAACGTAGTCGGCGTCTCAGGCGGATACGATAGAGACGCTATCTATCAAAGAAACGACCAAACTGCTACCAACATAGAAAGAAGCGAACAAGAAGGTCGTCAACTTGATGTTGATTACACACTGTTCTCTCTTGGTATGCTAGCTGATGTGCAAAATCTCAACAACGGCTCTACGCAGCTCAACGGCAATGCTCAAGAAGGTATCGTGGGTATGGCAGTAACGAATGCTGCTAGTAGTGCTGCAAACGTAGCACAAAACGTCGTGGGTCTTTCAAATAGTTCAGCATTCGGTCTGCATGACGATGTACGTCAAGCTAATGTGCAAGTGGCTCAAAACCAAAATGTCAATGGACAGTTTGCCGAGCAAGTGGATGTAGACGGCAACGGCCTGAGTGTTGCTGTCGATATGGATAGACAAAACATCAACAACGGCTCTGCACAGCTCAACGACCAAGCACAAGCTGCTGCACGCGTGATGGCGTTGACAAACAGTGCTAGCAGTGCGAGCAACACCGCACAAAACATTATAGGAATCGGAGCAAGCAGATATGACGAAGTATCACAAGTCAACGACCAATACGCTGAAAACGTGCGCATCAACGGTCAGCTCAGCGGTCAAGGTGAAGCGGATGTGCAAGTGCTCGCTCTGAGTGTCGATTATGACAAACAAAGCATCAACAACGGCTCTACGCAACTCAACGAAAATGCACAGTTCAATGTTATAGGTATGGTGGTATCAAATCTTGCAAGCAGCGCAGCGAACACGGCTCAAAACGTTGCGGGCATCATAGGAGGCTCAACCGGAGGGTTGGCTAACGATATCACCCAAAGAAACAATCAAGTAGCTCTCAACGCTCCTATCAACGGACAAGGTGGCGTACAAGTCGATCTTGATGTCGATGTGCTAGGCGGTAGCATCGATATCGACGAACAAAACCTCAACAACGGCTCTGTACAACTCAACGACGATGCACAAGCAGCAGCTGCTGCGATGGTGCTTACAAACAGTGCCTCTAGCGCTCTGAACGTAGGACAAAACATCGTCGGTATCGTCGATTCTCATGGAGACGACGTACGTCAAGTCAACAATCAATATGCCGAAGATGTGAGCATCAACGCTCAAGATGCGCTCCAACTCAATGTTGATACAGGTCTCATCGACCTCAACTACGGTGAAGCCCATGCAAACAACGGCTCTGTGCAACTCAACGACAACGCACAAGCTGCTGCTGTCGGTATGGTGCTCACCAACACGGCAGGCTCTGCAGTGAATGTGGGACAAAACATCGTAGGCATGGCAAACGGCTATAGCGGCACCATCACACAAACCAACATTCAATCTGCAGTTAATTACTAATCACGAGCCGAGGAAGCTCTCCTCGGCTTTGTCAAGGAGGACATGATGAAAAAACTACTCACCTCCGTCCTAACTGCAGCGCTGCTTGGAGTTGGTGCGATGGCCGGACAGATTCAGATGGTCAATGATAGTGAGCTCGAATCGGTAAGCGCACAAGGGTTCTTTTTGAACTTTCAAACGATCGATACCGTGTTGCAAGGTACGAACGGTGGATACACACCACAAAGTATGGTGCAGCTGAACCCAAGACAGCTGAGCATGGTGGATTCGCTCTTTGTGAGCGGTAATGCACAGCAAAACGCTTTCGTACCTGTCAATGCGGCGAACTCGGCGGTCAACGTGCCCATCAACATCGTGATTGTTATGAATTCGCAACTGAGCGGCGGCATAAACATCAACAACATGCTCAACGCTGCGGTAACTAACCCGTAAGCACGAGGACTCCTCGTGCATCAACCCTAACAAGGAGGAAACAATGAGAGGCAGAAAACTGATAGCCGGAGCTTTGCTTGCTGGTATGATATCTTCACCCATGGTCATGGCAGAGGTGCTTAGTGACAAAGACCTTGGTAGCGTCAGCGCCCAAGGCTTCCAAGTAGCCCAACAGTACCAAGGTGCCCACGAAGCCAATATCAACAACGACTCTGTACAGCTCAACGATATGTCGCAAACCAATGCGCAAGGTCTTGCAGTAACCAATAGTGCAGGAAGTGCTGCAAACGTAGGTCAAAATGTAGTCGGTCTCACAGGTGGCTCAGGACAAGGCCCTGTAGCACAGTCCAATAGACAAGATGCACAAAGTTATGAGGCTAGTACACAGCAAGGTGCGCAAGCCGACAGAGACCATCGCTACGCCGGTACGCTACGCGATGTGCAAAACATCAACAACGCCTCTGCACAGCTCAATCACAACTCTCAAGAGTACGTAACCGGCATGGCTGTGACCAACGCAGCAAGCAGCGCGGATAACGTGGGACAAAATGTCGTTGGTGTGACAAATACGCTTGCAGCTACTATCGCACAATCCAACGTCCAAGCTGCATTGCAAAGAAGCAATAATATGCAGCTTGGTGAACAAGAAGATGTGGATATCTACTTCCGCCATGGACGTGACAAAGATCGTCAAAACGTCAACAACGCCTCTACGCAACTTAATAACAAAGCCCAAAGAAGAGCCGAAGGTCTGGCGATTACAAATACTGCAGCGAGTGCCGCAAACGTAGGACAAAACATTGCCGGTAGCGACACCAGCACAGTGGGCAACATCGCACAAAGAAACGATCAGTACGCGAACAACGCAGGTATGAATCGTCAATTCGGCGGGCAAGTGGATGTCGTCCTTCAAGCACGCCAAGCAAATCGTGACAAAGAGGTGCAAAGCGTCAACAACGCATCAACGCAGCTCAACGACAAAGCACAAAAAAATGCGCGTGGCCTAGCGATTACGAACACTGCGGCGAGTGCCGCAAACGTCGGGCAAAATATTGCCGGTCTCACAGATAGTACGACAGGCAGCGTAGGCAATATTGCACAAAGCAATGCGCAAGTAGCCGAAAACAGCAGCTACAACGTAGTGCGCAATGCCCAATTGGATAGCGATAACGGCCGACGCAATGTCGACCTCGATAGACAAAATGCGAACAACGGCTCTACGCAGCTCAACAATAAAGCCCAAAGAGCCGTACGAGGCTTGGCTGTAACAAATGCAGCGAGCAGTGCGGTCAACGTGGCACAAAACGTTGTGGGCATAGAAGATAGTGATGGAGCGAACGTACGTCAAGCCAACGATCAATACGCACTTGATAGCAGTCGCAATACACAAGCTGCAAATCAAGCTCACAACGATAGAGGACCAAGAGATGTCCATGCCGGCGAAGTCCATGCCAACAACGGCTCTGCACAGCTCAATGACCAAGCCCAAGAAAACGCTCGTGGTCTGGCTCTGTCCAACAGTGCCGCATCAGCTTTGAGCGTGGGACAAAATATCCTCGGCATGAGCAACGGTTACACAGGTACTATCGTGCAAAGCAACCTGCAAATGTCTATCAATCAATAACATCTTGGAGGGCTTTTGCTCTCCAAGCACGAAAAGGATGCCCCATGAAAACATTTATGAAAATCTTGCTCATCGCTCTCATCGCTAGCACGGCGAGCTACGCTAAGAGCAAAAGATTTGTCGTCTCTTTCGGTGACGGTGGCTATAGCAGATATACTGTAAAGGACAATATCTGTTATGGCTATCTCATTCAGCCCAAAGAGAAGAAGCTGCTCATGCGCGCTATCAATAGAGCCATGAACCTCTCTATCGCAAAAGCCAAAGAGAGCTACGCAAAAAAGGCAAGCGGCTTTATCAATATCCGATTTAAGATGGTAAATGTAGGAAATAATGCCGTCATTTATCAAGTCTGCGGCGATATCGTAAAAGGGCGATGAAAGGGGACTTTATGAAAAGAGCAGTCGTGTTCGCTCTTGCGCTTGTTACCGTAGTTTTAACAAGTGTTTTGGCGCAAGAGAATAAAAAGGCCACCGTCCCCATCTATATCAACACAGGTTTTGGGAGTGTGATGATTCGTCCCAAAGTCCGCTCTCAGCTTGATATCAAATCGCGCAACGTAGTACGCCAAAGATTCGACTTTAGCTGCGGTTCGGCTACGACCGCGACACTCTTTAACTATTATTTAGGCGAGCCCATCAGCGAAAAAGAAGCTATTCAGGGATTGTTCAAATACGGCAATAAGCGTAATATCATCAAAAACCGCGGTTTTTCCCTGCTCGATATAAAAAAGTTCGCAGCCGCTAAGGGATACAAAGTCTATGGCTACAAAACGGACCTTGAAGGGCTCGTGGAACTGGGCAAACCGGCCATTGTAGCGATAACACTAGGAAAGTATAAGCACTTTGTCATTTTTCGGGGGGTCTATAAAGGTCGAGTCTTCTTGGCAGATCCGGCATTGGGCAATACCATCATTTCCATTAAAGAATTTAATAAGATTTGGTTTCGTAACATTGCACTTATCGTCGCACCGAAATCCCCAAAAATAGATAACAGACTCAAAATCACAAAAAAAGATGAGATTATGATAGATTCTGAAACTCTTCGCACGCTTCTACTTCAACAGCAACTCCAGATGTTCCGTAATCCAAAAGAGTTTTAATTTAAGAAATAAACAAAAAAGTTTAAGTTACAATATAAAAAGTCCTACATAAGGGAGGAGATATGATTACCCGGAAAATAGCAACGATTGCGCTCTCGTCGATATTATTGGCAGGAAGTATGCCCGCGGGCGAGCCCACGAATAAGCAGCTTGAGAAAGCGTTACGACAAGAATCCCAACCAAAAGAGGTATTGAGTCAATTTCAAAGAGATTATATATTGCTCAAACGTGGACAAAGAGAGTTTGAAAACGATTTTGCGTGGACATATAACTCTGCAAACCAGATTTTCCTCAATAGCTTTGCTATTCTCGACCCTGTTTTTTTGACGCTAGGCCAATTTGGTGTCGAACATATTAGACGCCATATCTTCACAGACACGATTACGTTGCGTTACGGGATATTAGACAATCTCCAAGCGCAAGTTTCCGTACCCGTCATATTTCGATATGACAGATATTCGAAAATAGGGACAAACGGGGGAGAAGGGCAGCAAGTAGAAACAACCAAAAGCAAATTTGGTCTCGGTGACATATCTATAGGGCTCAGTTATCAGCCAATTCGGGAGACGGATACAAGACCAGCCATCGTAACGAGTCTCAGCTACAAGTTTAAAAACGCCAAAAGTCCATTCGAAATCGATGTGGATGAAAACGGACAGATGAAAGATCTCCCTTTGGGAAGCGGTTATCAATCTATCAAACTCGGTGTCAACTTCGCCAAAACTATCGATCCGGTGGTTGTCTTTGGTGGAATTTCTTATGCGTACAACATGGAAGAGACAGTTAATAAAAAGTATAGAGTAAAAGATAGAGATGGAAATACGCATGTCTACGGTTTGAAAAAAGTTGAACCGGGGGATACTATTTCAATAGTAATGGGCTTTTCGTATGCAGTTTCGTATAACTTCTCACTCGGTTTCCAATTCCAGGATGATTTTACGCTTTCTACGGATGTATGGAAATATGAGGGATCAGAAAGTAATACAAAAAAAGAGCAAGTTCCCAACACTAACCTCAACTCCGGTATCTTCAAACTCACTGCAGGTTGGGCGATTTCGGACAAGAGCTCTTTGAATTTCACCTTAGGTATGGGTCTGACATCCGATGCGCCTGATTTTGTCTTCGAGGTGCGCTATCCTGTGCGATTCTAACGATTCGCCCTTTTGGGGCGATGGTCACAGCTGCTTCCACACGAGCACGAGGTGTGGGTCGAGGTCGCTTTTGCGTGGCTTGATGTAGACTTCTTCGATTTCGAAGTTTTCGAGACTCCACTTCTCTTCTAATTCCTCTAGCTTTTCATCCAGCTCGGCTTCGAGGTCTTGGAGCTTGGCTTCGAGCTCTTTGATACGTTCTTCGGCGTATTTGATATCGTCGTACTCGTTATAGGCACGCTTGGCTTTGGAGATGGTGGAGCCTGCTTTGGAGATGGTGGTGCGCTTGATTTTCTTGCGCCCAAAGAGCGAATCGAGCAGCGTCATACCCAGCGATATGATGGTATCGGTGGTTTTGGATTTGGCCTGCTCTTTTTCCTTTTCGAGCCTGTAATGGGCTTGCTGCAGTTTGTCATGCAATCGTGCCAGGCGTTTTTCGTAGCGCTCCTCTATCTTTTGGCGCTCTTGGCGCATACGGTCTTGGAGCGTTTCGATCACGCGTTCGCGGAACTCTTCCATGCTTTCGCCGGGTTTGGACTCGAGGCGAAGTTTGGAGACTTTGTAGAGTGTAAGACGCTTTGTTTGATAGAGATGGTTCGCAAAGGCCCGTTCGAAACCGCGAAGCGACCTGAGCCTTGTAAAGCCTGGCGGCAGCTCGCCATAGAGCGCCTTGTTCGGTGGTGCGGTGTCGAGAGGCTTATCGTCGCACTCCTCGCAATCTTCCCAAAAGATATCCTCGCTCTCTATCGGCACTTCGCAACGCAAGGTTTGGGTGATATCTATCCCTTTTGTGGCGCTCAGATAGTGGAGCGTCGCTTCGGCTACGAAGTAGGGTGCCAGCTCGATAGGGTCTGCTTGGTAGTCGTAGATATCGTAGCGTTGCGGGATTTTATCGCCGAGAATCGGTGCGGTGCCGTAGTCTGTGGCGGGTTTTACGATTTCTTGAGCATTTTCTTGGCCGATGTGTGGTTTTTTGTTTTCCATCAGTTTGGCCACTTCATCCTTGCTGAGCGGCCCTTTGAGGTAGCTGAGCACCCAGCGGGTCTTAAAGAGTTCGAGATTTTCTTTATGCACGGAGCGTAGCAAGAAGGTGCGTTTATGGAGATTGGCCAAAATCCTCTCTATCTCCTGTTTATCCAGTGCAGCAGGGGAGTTTTTGAGAAGCCCATCTATGACACGCGCAATGTCTTGCTTGGTTTGGAGTCTTCCTAAAAACCAGGTGCCGATATTGGCAAGCCCTTTATAGTCCAAATCCACCGGGTTTTGGGTCGAAAGCACAGCTCCGATACCGAAGGCCCTCGCTTGCTTGAGCAAAAGCAGCATCGGCTCTTTGGAAGGGGGATTGGCATTGGGCGGGAAGTAGCCGAATATCTCATCCATATAAAGCAGCGCGCGCAGTGCCGCCGTGCCGCTTTGGCGGCGCATCCACGAGATGAGGCGGTTGAGTAGGAGAGTGACGAAAAACATTCGCTCGTTGTCGCTTAAGTGCGCGATGTACATGATGGAGATTTTCGGTTTGCCGCTTTCGGTATAGAGG
>WGBB01000064.1 GCA_015494505.1 Nitratiruptor sp.
CACCGTGATAGGCTTCGTACCTTGTGGCTCCATCTGGTACACCAGCCACCCGGCTTCATCCAAAGCCAAACGCACCGGCGTGGCGATGGAGTATGTGGTCAGTACAGCATCCTCGCTCGTACATGCAAAAAGATCCTTGAAATACTCCACCGTCCAAAGCGAGGGATTTTTCTTGGGGCTAAAAGCGTCTTGATAGACGATGTCTATATCTTTTAGCTTCCGTACATACTCCCTCGCATCGCCAACAAAGAGCTCTATAGTTATATTGTCGCTCTTGTATTCTTTATCTTCAATTAAACTCTTCATAATCGCAAGATAGGGCCTTAGTACCTTAGGATACTCAAGTGTAGGCAAAATTTGCAAAAGGTCGCTATCGAGCTCAGGCGAATAGATAGAGATGGAGCGTACCTTGCTTTGACGTTCGAAATGGTAAAGCGTAGCCAAAGTATTGATACCGAGACCAAAGCAGATATCGAGGATATTGAGGTGTGCTTTGTCGGCAAAGGAAAATGCAGGGAGTACGTGCTTGTGGAGTGCCTCCGTTAAGGCTCCGTCACGCACCGAATGGTAGCACTCCCCATACTCTTTGGAGTAGAGGGTATAGCTGCCATCGGCCGTGTGGCGCAGCTCATACTTCATCGATGAGCTCTTTGAACCTTTCAGGAGGACGCCCGAGTACTGCCTTGTCTCCTTTGATGAGGATAGGACGCTCTATAAGGCGCGGATGCTCGCACATAGCTTTGAGAATCGTCTCTTCGTCTGCATCTTTGAGTCCTAGCTCTTTGAAAAGCTTCTCCTTTTTGCGCACCAGCTCGCTGGGCTGCATCCCAAGTTTTTGGAGAATTTCGCGCAGTTCATCACACGTAGGCGGTTCGTCGATATAGCGACGCACCTCCACATCGAGGCCTTCTAAGAGCTTGAACCCTTCACGGCTTTTAGCGCAGCGTGGATTGTGCCATAGGATATATTTGGCCATGGTCTTCTCCTATGCTATTTCATCGAGTTCGCGAAACATCATCGCTTCAACTATCTCTTCGACGCTCATACCGGGGCGCGCCAACAAAGCCCTTGCACCCAGCTCGAAAGCTTCGTCGATATCGTCGTTTTTGTCGGGTGTCACGATGTAATCGAAAAAATCGTCGCTGAAACTATCGCAAAAATCGATTTTCAAAATCTCCATTCCCTCGCCCAACTCCAAAAAAGCAAAGCTATTGGCCTCGTCCACTTTGCAAACGATACTCTCTTCGCCCTCAGCCTTGCGCACGGGTACCACCACTCTCATTCGCCGATCACCTTGACACTGGATGGATCCACGTCGCATTTGTGAACATCAATACTTGCTAGATCCAATGCCAGCTCATCGTTGTGCATGATACCGATGCCGCTATCGACCACAAAGCGTGCTATCTTTTGTGCTTCATTCAAAGAGTGCATATAGCAACTGCCGCATTGATAGATGTTGAGTTCGGGGATATCTTCGACCGAACGGAGTGCTAGGATATCACGCATGCTCTTCTCCCATGCCTGCGCCACATCCAGCTCGCTGGGCGTACCGATGACACTCATATAAAACCCCGTGCGACACCCCATGGGAGAAATGTCGATCACCTCCACTTCGTCGCCGTTGAGATGCTTGCGCATAAATCCTGCAAAGAGATGCTCCAATGTATGCACGCCCTTGACGGACATGATCTCTTTATTAGGATGAACGAAGCGCAGGTCAAAGACACGGATTGCATCCCCTTTGGGTGTTTGCATATCTTTGGCTATTCGCACGGCAGGCGCTTGCATTTTGGTGTGATCCACCATAAAGCTCTCTAACAGCGGCATGATAATCCTTTAGAATTGGTCGACTATGGTATTAAAAGAGGACTCTTGGGCAGCGAGTACGTTTTGGATAGCCTTGGAGACGATATCATCCGCATCGAGACGCTCCTTGCAGGCTACACCTATGGAAATTTTGGTATTGGGATGGAGTTTTTCGAGTGCGTAGAGAATTTTATTGGCCACTTTGGAGTGGGAATCTTCTCTGTTGGCAAAAAAGAGCAGTGCATAGTAGTGCTCGTCGATTTTGACGAATCTGTCGGCACAGCGTGTGTTGGAGACGATGACTTGCGAGACATCTTCCGTACTGTCGAAATAGACGAGCATGAGGCAAAAGGGAAGCTGGTATCTACTGGAGATACACTCGAACTTCCTCGCCTCTTCCGCGATGCGTTCTTTGACACTCGCGTAGATATATCCCATCAGACACCGGCCTCTTCGCGGCGTTGCAGATACTCCCAGCGCGCATCCACCGCTTTTTGCCAAAGATCAATGATGTGGCGATTCTCCGGTTTGAAAAGGTGGCGAAAGCGTGGCTGCGCCGCAAGGTACTCCTCGACAGGAATTTTCTTTTTGGGTCTATAGGTGATATTGAGCTTGGTGCTATAGATAATGCCGTGTTCGTCGCGCTCGTTGATAATCTCATAGAGCGGCCATACGCAGCTCTCTACCCCAAGATCGCTCACTTCGATAGTATCTTCGGGCGCATGCTTCCACTCGGTAGTACACGCACTTTGGGCGTTGATGTAGACGGGCCCGTAGACTTCGAAGCCTTTTTGCACCTTTTTAACCAAATCTTTCCATTTGCTGGGACTCACTTGTGCCACATACGGCGCACCATGGTCGGCCATGATCTCCACCATGCTCTTTTTCATCATCTTTTCACCGTAGCTCACACTACCGGCAGGGCTTGTGGTAGTACTCGCACCTATCGGTGTAGAAGAGCTTCTTTGTCCACCTGTGTTTGCGTAGACTTCGTTATCTAGACACACATACATGAAGTTATGCCCGCGCTCGAACGCACCGCTAAGAGACTGAAAACCGATATCGTATGTTCCGCCGTCACCTGCAAAAGCTACGATTTTGGGCTCTTTGCCCTCATCTACGAGCTTTTGCGTAGCAGGGGGAAGCTTGCCTTTCTTTTTGGCTACTTCATAGGCAGCTGCTACGGTTGCCGCAGCCACGGCTGCGTTTTCGAAACCGATATGGATCCAGCTCACATCCCAGCTGGTTTTAGGATAAACTGCCGTACAGACCTCCAGACACCCCGTAGCGGTAGCTACGATGACGGGATCGTCCGTGGCATTAAGCACCTCACGCACGATAATGTTGTGCGAACATCCGGGACACATCAGGTTCGCACCCTCGAAGCGGTCATTCGAGAGAGAAAACTCTTTTAAGTTTTTGATCTTTTTTACCATGATAGTTCTCCTTAGAAAAAGCTGAGCTTCGGTCCACGAAGACCCAAGAATTGCTGCAACGGCACTACCGATTTGCCGGCATCTGCACACTTAACAAGATCCTCATAGACCTCTTCGAGCATCTCGACGGTGGTATCGCGACCGCCAAGGCCATAGATGTAGTTGAGAATTACCGGCGATTTGCCGTGTGCTAGGAGCGATGCACTGATTTCGTTAAAGAGCGCCCCAAATGTTCCACCCGGTGCGCTTCTATCCATCGCAGCCACTGCCTTGACGTTGCCGAGAGCCTCTGCCACTTCGTTGAATGGGAACGGTCTGAGGACCCTGAGGCTTACCACGCCCGCTTTGATCCCTTTTTCGCGCATCTTGTCGGCCGCTACACGTGCCGTCTCCACAGTCGTACCCAGTGCAAATATCGCTACATCCGCATCGTCCATTTTATATGTATAGACAAGATCATACTCGCGACCCGTAAGATCCTTAAACTGCGCGAAGACCTCTTTGATCACGGGCACGGAGTTCATTAGATCGTGATGTTGGCGCGCTTTATGCTCGAAGTGCCAGTCCTCTTCGGTCTGTACACCGTGGGTGACTGGATTGGCCACATCGAGCATGGAGTTGACGGGCTTGAACTCCCCTACGAATTCCGCTGCCTCTTCGTCTTGGAGCGGTCGCACGTTTTGTGCGGTGTGAGAAGAGAGAAATCCATCTTGGTGCACCATCACGGGCAAGCGCACGCGCAGATCCTCACCAATTTTGAAGGCCATAAGTGTTAAATCATAAGCCTCTTGAGGGTTGTAGCTACAAAGGTTGATCCACCCCGCATCACGCCCCAGATACATATCGGAGTGGTCACCGTTGACGTTGAGCGGTGCGGCCAAAGCACGGTTGACCACGGTAAGAACGATAGGCAGACGCATACCGCTCGCTTGATAGAGCACCTCCACCATAAGTGCGAATCCTTGGGAACTCGTGGCAGTCGCTGCACGCACGCCTGCAGCACTCGCGGCCACACACCCACTCATCGCGGAGTGCTCGGACTCTACCATGATAAATTCGCCATCCACATAGCCGTCTGCCAAAAATTTGGAGTAGTTTTGCACAATGGGAGTCGATGGTGTGATAGGATAGGCGGCTACGATATCCACCTGCGCCTGACGAAGCGCATGGGCTGCAGCCATATTCCCATCCCAAACTTCCACTTCATTGAGTTCAAATTTTTTCGCCATTATTGATCCTTTTGCTTCTTCTCTTTTTTAGGCCACTGTGCCAATGCTTCTTGATTGTCCATATGCTCGGGGAACATCAAAAGCGATTTTGGATTGGTCGGACACACTTCCACACAGATTCCACACCCTTTACAGTGCTCATAAATAACACCTATCATCTTCTTGTCGCGGCTAAGAATCGAAATGTCGGGGCAAAATACCCAGCAAAACTGACAGTCAATACAAAGATCTCTATTATAGACCGGTTTTTCGACACGCCAGTCTCCCACTTGCCACTCGTGAGAGTTGGTGGGAGCATAGGGGCGCTCCTCCATAGGCACTTCCACCACGTCTTCCACCGGATCGGTAAAAGAAAAAAGTGCCGCACCGGGGATAAGCTCATCCCAGCCTAGATTTTGTATCTCGTTTACATCTTTTATCTCTTTGAGATCTTTCGCCA
>WGBB01000065.1 GCA_015494505.1 Nitratiruptor sp.
GAAGATAGACGAGCTTGGCTCCATCTCCAAAGCGGCAAAAGCCCTGGGAATGAGCTATAAAAAGGCGTGGGACAATATCGATGCGATGAACAGTGTGGCCCAAAAGCCCATCGTCGAGACCCAAACAGGCGGTCGCGGCGGTGGCGGTGCACGCCTGACACCCTATGCCAAGGAGCTGATACGACGCTACGAGGAGTTGGAGCGCCGCATCAACGAAGCGGCCAAATCAGAGCACCCCTCTTTGCAGCTTTCGGCGCGCAACCGTGTGCGCGTGCGCATCAAAAAGATCAAGCGCAAAAATTTCGATGCCGTTGTGACGGGAGAATTCGAAGGCGGCAAGCTCAAAGCCCTCATCACTACAGAAGCTCTCGAAGAACTGGGATTAAGAGAGGGGGATGAGGCGATTTTTCTGTTCAAAGCCAGCGCTCCCGGCTCCAAAGGGGAAAACTGCCTCAAAGGAATGCTGATTGAACGCATCGACGATAGGCGCCTGAGAGTCCAGGTGGGGAGTACCATCTTTACTATCAGCGGCAAGTTCAAGCTCAAAGGCTACGCGGTGCAGTTTTGTATCGATCCTGAGGATATCATCGTAGCGAAAGGTGTGTGATGAAAAAGTTGTTTGTTTTAGGTATATTGGCGATAGCTTTGCAGGCCCAGACCCTCTATGTGGCGGCCGCTGCGAATCTGAGCTACGTGATGCCAAAGCTTTTGGAAGTTTTCAAAACGCACTATCCAAATATCGCTGTAAAGGTGAGCTACGCCAGCAGCGGCAAGCTCACTGCACAAATCCAAAAAGGCGCGCCTTTTGCCGTTTTTCTTTCGGCCGATACCTCCTATCCCAAGTTTTTGTATACAAAAGGCTTCGCCCTCACGCACCCCGTGGTCTATGCCAAGGGGGCCTTGGCGCTCTATAGCAAAAAAATAACGCGTCTATCGGAGCTTCCCAAACTCTCTCGCATCGCTGTGGCCAATCCAAAGACCGCTCCCTACGGCAAGGCAGCCAAAGAGGCGCTCCAAAACGCGGGTCTTTACGACAAGCTCAAAAGCAAATTCATCTACGGCCAGTCCATCGGCCAGACCACGGCCTATGCCATCAAGGCGGCCGAGGCGGGCCTCGTGGCAAAATCTGCGATGTATGCACCCAAGATGGCGAAGCTGCGCAGCTACTTCCACGATATCGATCCCAAGCTCTACACACCCATAGCCCAGGCGATGGTCTTGCTCAAAAATAGCGACGCGGCGCGCACGTTTTTCGTCTTTATCCTTAGCCGCGATGCAGTGAAGATATTCGAAAAGTATGGATACGTCATCGATGATTGATTGGACGCCATTTGTTCTTTCGTTCAAGCTCGCCTTCGTCACCACGCTCATCTTGCTGCTAATAGGCATTCCAGTAGCCTGGTGGCTGGCAAACACCCGCAGCCGCTTCAAGCCCTTTATCGAAGCGCTGGTCTCTATGCCGCTGGTATTGCCGCCCACCGTCATCGGCTTTTACGTGCTCTGGCTCTTGGCACCGGAGTCTATCATAGGAAGCCTTTTAGAAAAAATCGGCGTAGAGGTGGTCTTCGCCTTCCCGGGACTTGTCATCGGCAGCATCCTCTATAGCTTTCCTTTTATGGTGCAGCCTTTGCAAAGCGGCTTTGAGAGCGTGGATCGCTCCATCATCGAGGCCAGCTACGTAGCCGGCAAATCTTTTGCTCAGACACTGCTGCGCGTGGTATTGCCGGCTATCAAGCCTTCACTGCTAACGGCCATTATCATCACCTTCGCCCATACCATCGGGGAGTTTGGGGTGGTGCTGATGGTGGGTGGCTCGATCCCCGGCAAGACCCAGGTGGCCAGCATCGCCATCTATGAGTACGTGGAGGCGCTGGACTATGAGCACGCCCACATCTACAGTCTCATTATGGTAGCGATTAGTTTCGCGGTATTGGTGAGCGTCTATTGGCTCAACCGCCGCTTCAAAAGGGTGGCCCAGTGGTAGCCGTGGGTGTACGCAAGGCGCTGCGCGATTTTTCGCTGGAGGTGTCGCTGCATATAGAGCGCGGGGAATTTGTGGTGATCCAAGGCCCCAGCGGTAGCGGCAAGACCACCCTACTGCGCATCATAGCCGGCCTCGAAAAGGCCAGAGGTGCCATCGAGGTGGAGGGGGAGCGTTGGCTGGATGAAGATAGGAGCTTGCCGCCCCAGAAGCGCTCCATCGGCTTTGTATTCCAAAACTACGCGCTCTTTCCCACGATGAGCGTGCTCGAAAATCTTCTCTTCGTGCAAAAAGATGAGAGCTTTGCCCTGCATCTTTTGCGCCTGGTGGATATGATAGAACTCAAGGATCGCTACCCCCATGAGCTCTCGGGCGGCCAGAAGCAGCGTGTAGCCCTGGCGCGCGCATATATACGCAGACCCAAGGTGATGCTGCTTGATGAGCCCCTTTCGGCTCTCGATCCGGCTATTCGCGCGCATCTGCAGAGCAAAATAAAAGAGCTCCACGAGGAGTTTGGCAC
>WGBB01000066.1 GCA_015494505.1 Nitratiruptor sp.
ATCGATATCGGCGGACCTACGATGGTAAGGAGTGCGGCCAAGAACTTCGAGAGTGTCATCATCGTCACGGACCCCAGCGACTACGACCGCGTCATCGAGGCTTTGAAAAACGATCAGAACACCTTGGAATTTCGCCGCGAGCTGATGATCAAAGCCTTCGAACATACCGCGCAGTACGACGCCACAATAGCCAACTATATGAATGAGAGATTCCACGAAGGATTCGGTGCCAAGCAGTTCATCGTAGGCAAAAAGGTCTTCGATACGCGCTACGGCGAAAACCCGCACCAAAAGGGTGCCCTCTATGAGTTCGAAGATTTCTACAACGACCTCAATATCCTCAAAGGCGAACCCAGCTTCAACAACCTCACCGATATCAATGCCGCTACCAAGATCGCCGTGAGTCTCGGCAAAGGGAGTGTGGTTATCGTCAAGCACGGCAATCCTTGCGGCGCTGCTCTCAAAGAGGATCTCATCACCAGCTGGCAAAAGGCTCTCGCAGCCGATCCCGTGAGCGCCTTTGGCGGTGTGGTAGCCGTCAACGGCGTGGTGACGAAAGAGCTCGCCGAAGAGATCAACAAAATCTTCGTAGAAGTTCTCATCGCCGGCAAGATCACCGAAGAGGCCCAAGAGATCTTCGCAGCTAAAAAACGCATCAAGCTCTTCGATCTCGGTCAAGCGGAATTGGAAATCAGCGGCGATATGTACGATTTCAAGCATATCGAGGGAGGCTTCGTCTACCAGAGCGCCGATTTCGTCAAAGACGAGGAAGTACTCGAGGCCAAACAGGTGAGCAAAGTGGGAGTAGAGGACAAAAAAGATCTCCTCATGGCCTACAAGATCGCGGCACTCACCAAATCCAACTGCGTGGCCTACGTCAAAGACGGTGCGCTGGTAGCCATCGGGATGGGGATGACGAGCCGCGTGGATGCGGCCAAATGTGCGCTCAAAAAAGCGGCCGAGCTCGGTATCGACGTGCGGGGTGCCGCAATGGCAAGCGAAGCCTTCTTTCCGTTCCGCGATAGTGTGGACGAAGCGGCGAAAGCCGGCATCACGGCTATCGTTGAGCCAGGTGGTAGCATCCGCGACGATGAAGTTATCCAGGCGGCCGATGAGCACGGCATAGCCCTCTACTTCACAGGCGTTCGCCACTTCTTGCACTGATGATTTGCATCGGCACGGCGGGTTGGAGCATCCCCAAAGTGTACGCCCAGGAGTTTCCAGGGGAAGGAACGCACCTGGAGCGCTACGCTCAGCGCCTGCCGATAACCGAAATCAACCAAACCTTCTACAAACTCCCGCGCCCCTCGACGCTCCAAAAGTGGCGCGCGAGCACACCACCACAGTTTCGCTTCAGCCTCAAGCTTCATCGCAGTTTCACCCATTTTCACAAGCTCGCCTCTACCGAAGGCTTGGAGGAGTTCTTCGAGATTGTTTCGCATCTGCAAGAGAAGCTCTTCGCGATTCTTATGCAGCTGCCGCCTTCGCTGCAGTTCGATGAAGCTACGGCTAGCACCTTTTTTAGCGCGCTGCGCCGCTACTACGATGGCTACGTGGCTCTCGAGCCTAGGCACCCCAGCTGGGAAGAAGCCGAAGCTCTCTTAGATGAACTTCGCATCGCCCGTGTGGCAGCCGACCCGCCGCGCTTTGAGACCGACAGTGAGCCGGGTGGCTATGGGGAGTTTGCATACTTTCGTCTCCACGGCTCGCCCAAAATCTACTACAGCGAATATAGCGAGGAGTTTTTGCGCGCTCTTGCTCGGAAGCTCATAGCCCACCCGGCCAAAGAGAAGGTGGTCATCTTCGACAATACCGCAAGCGGTGCGGCTATCAAGAATGCGCTGGAATTAATGGAGCTGATACGTGAAGCTGAATAAAATCGAAAAGCTCAAGCTCCAAAAGAGCCCTTGCGACTACTACGCCACCATCGAGAGTCTGGGTCTTGATTCCATCACCGAGGCCGATAGGTTCTATCTCAAAAATTTCGGCATCTACAATAACAAGCAGCGCCCCGAAGAGTGGATGGTGCGCATCCGCATCCCGGCAGGCCGCATCGACTATGCAGGACTTCGCCTTATTTATACACTGGCCAAGCGCTATGACGCCAGGCTGCTTCTGACAGCCCGAGCCCAGATAGAGCTGCATCGCCTTTCCTTTAGGGAGGCTCTCGCTTGCCATAAAGAGTTAGAAGCCGGGGGTCTTAGCACTTTCGGAGTGCTGACCGACAACTTTCGAAACATTGTCACCGATCCCCTCGACGGTGTAGCCAAAGAGAGTGTTTTTGCGGTTTTTCCACTCATAGAGAAGATGCAGGCGGTTTTTTTCAAAAAGTGTGACTACCTGGGGATGATTCCTCGCAAGTTCAACACCGCCATTAGCGCGATGCCTGCCAACGTCTCCTCGTTTTTCGCAAACGACTGCTACTTCGCACTTGCTACAAAAAATGGCGAATATGGCTTTAATCTTTTCCTCGGCGGCAAGAACACCGAACTTGCCCAAGATGCCGATGTTTTTGTAACGCCCGGGGAGGTGGTGCCCCTCTATGCCGCCATCGTGCAAGCCTATAGAAAAAATGGCCTACGCGCCTCACGCTCCAAAGCGAGGCTCTACCACCTCATCGAAGCGATAGGGATGGAAGGATTCAAGGAGCGGATGCGCGAGTTCTATCCCAAAAATTTCGAGAGTGCAGGGGAACTGCTGCGCCAAAAGTATCGCCATAGCGATGCACCTTGGATAGAGCTGCGAGACGGCACCTTCGCCTATCGCCACCAAAGCGACTACGGCGAGATAAGCCTCGAGGAGTTTGCACAGGTGGTGGAGCTTGCTAAAGAGTATGAAGTGCGCATCGGTGTCGATCAAAATCTCTACTTTTTGGGATTTTCCGAACCTCGCACGCTGCCACTTCCGCGAAGAGCTCTGCACGAAAACGTGGTCTGTGCAGGGGAGCGCTACTGCATCTATTCGCTGTTCGACACTAAGGAGGTGGCGAGGGAGTATCTAAAAATCGACCCGACCATCCGCGTGGGTCTCAGTGGCTGTCTCAAAGGATGCGGCCGCCATATTCTGGCCGATATCGGCTTTGTCGGGATACGCACCAATCTCTTCGGTCAGGTAGAGCGGGGTGTGCGCCTCTATTTTGGGGGTGGCTATACCCGAGGCGATCGTGCCGCCAGGCTCATCTTTTGGGCCGTCCCTTTGCGCAAGCTCGCTGCTCTTTTGGAGGTGATCTATCATGATTTCCAAGCCAGCGGCTACGGGGATTTCGAAGCCTACTCCCAAACGATGCTACGCTTCGGTGAAGCATCCCTCGCGCGCTACTATATGGCCAAGCTTATCGGCCAGCCAGTAGAGCTGGAACCATTTGAAGATTACGATGCCTTAAAAACTTTGGAAAAATTGGCATTTGCGATGAAATAGGGAGATTTTCTTTTCTTCATTACAATCCAGCGTATGCTTCCGGTGATTGCAAGGATGAGAGCTGCTATTGCGGCTAAATCGTCGATCCATTTCCACCATGATGCAAAGAAATTGCCATCGTGGATTCCCAAAATAATGGAATAGAGTGTGATGTCATGCCAGTGTGGTAGCGAAAGAGAGGATCTGGGAGTATAGTAGATAATACGGTTGTGCTGTTTTATATAGGCTTTGAACATGTGAGGTGCATGCAAAATATGCTCTTTATCATCTACTACAAAACGACTGGGTGCTCCCATACCGCTTATAATAAGAACGTTGCCGTCTTTAAAGAGTTTGTAGACAAATCCTTTGCTTATGAGAGTGTAGTGTACAAAGTCGGGAGTTTTAAATAGACCTACGCGGTTTCCTATATAGAAACTATTATTGTACACTGCAACATCCCAAATATCATCATGTAAATCTCGATACACGGGAGGCAGGAACGATGGTGCGATGTGATTGCGATGTAAAATAGTCGAGAGAGCTTTGGCATGGTCGAGCACTATTCCCGTGATACAGAGGATAGCAATGGGGAAAATTGCAAGGAAAGCCCACATGTTCGCGTGCATCTTGATAAGCGACTTGCTCTTTTTTGGAGAGATTTTTAGCACGATAAATATAATGAAACCACTTACTGCCAACCAAGAGAGCCAAAGTGCTCCATAATCGTTTATCGTTTTGGAATACTCAGTGACTAAACCTCTACCGTAGTGCAAGTCTCGAACGAGTCGCGCTAGTGTAATAGGATGATGTAAAAGGGTCGCAGGGATAGAGACCCGGAAACTTGTCCAGTGACCATTTCGAAAAAGATAGAGCCACTTTTTCTCTTCTACCGCTATGATAGTATCATCTGTACAAGCAAGAGCAGTAATCTTCTTTTTTTTGAGTGCAAAAGGTTTGAGTGCATCATTTTGTATGATTTGTAGACCGTTTTGTGTAGCTACGAGATAGGTAGTTTTATATTTTTTGATAGTAAAAACTATATCGTTTGCTATCTGTTTGAAATGTTTGCCTTCATCGTGTGAAATAAACAGTCCCCTTTTACTCCCTACTAGGATATCTTTTTTATCGACAATATATGCAGTGATAAGCTTTCTATCATAGTTGCGAAGAGTGTCGGGAAAATGGCGTAGTGTCGTTTGATAGAGCCACTTTTGATCAGCGTGGTCTAGTATAAAGCCGGTTGCTCCCAAAAGGAGGAGCATCATCCCGGCAAAAATACCGAAAAATTTGTGTATTTTGTGGAGTTTTACCATCTATACTCTAATCCAGCGTAAAAAGTTCTTGGATCACCGGGTGTGTAATCTGTCTTTCCATATGCATATCGTGCATATGCAGCATACTTTTTATCTGTTATATTGATTATTTTTGCAAAGAAGCGAAGAGAGGGAGAGTAGTCGTATCGTACTTTCAGATGGCCAATACTATATCCTTTATATTTGTAGGTGTGAGCATCATCCATCCAGTAGCTTCCTACGTAGCGCCACTCCGGCATGATTGTCCATGGCCCGTTTCGGTATATATAGCGAACATCTGCGATATGGTTAGGGGCTTGTGCAAGTTCGTTGTTATGGTATTTTTCATTATCATCATAATTGTGGCGCGCATATGTGTAGGCGACATAGATACTATTGTGCAGATCCAAATTGTATTGCGTTGTGATTTCCACTCCTCTATGGAGAGTCCTACCACCGTTGGCATAGTAGAGAATACCGTTACTTTCATAGCGCGTGATCGTATCGTCAATCATCATGTAATAGAGCGCAATATCCCATTGCATCGTATTATTGAAAAATTTATATCCTATTTCGTATGTATTGCTAATTTCCGGGTCAAGTTTTACAAATTCGTATCCTTTTTTGAGAGAGTAGAGTCTCCCTGCTTGCGGGATACGAAAGCCGTTGGCATAGCGCAGATAGAGATGCTGCTTGTCAGTGAAAAAATAGCTCAGTGCGGCTTTGGGACTGAGATGTGTGAAGTTGTCTGTTCTATCCGCAGGTCGAAAGTAAGTTCCTGATGGGTCGTAACTGTCGGGTGCGAGATTGTTATTATAGTCGAATCTATTAAAATCGTAGCGTAATCCAATGCTGAATTTCCATTTTGACGTCAAAGAGCGTTCATAATGAAGATAGGGGGCAAAAGCCAAATAGTTGACATCATAGTCATAAAGAGGGCCTTTGTAGTAGGTTTTTGCTCCCCAACCGGATGTAGTAATGGTAAAAGGCTGGTCATAGCGTAATTTTGAGAGTGTATATTCCCCATCAAATCCAAAAACAAATTTTTGCTGGGCATCTTCATAGATATTTTTGTTTCTCAAGCCCAATGTGTAAAGTTTGTTGTCGTTGTGTGGAAGATTCTTTTCCCATGTAGCCGTATATTGGTTGCGATTATAGCGAAGATAGCCGGTCAGATCTATTTCAAACGGATCAAATGAGAAATTGTTCCATTCGGTCGAAAGAAGAGCGAAATCGAATTTTCTCTTTACGTCACTCTTTTGAAGAGCCAGAAAATAGGCTGGGTCATCGCTTGCCACTTTTGATCCATGAACAATATTATCGTAGTTGTTGAAACTATCCGCTTGGTTTGCTTCGGTTTTGGATGCGTTGAATCGTATCGTTACGATATTTGTGTCATTTACCATCTTTTCATATGCTACATTTATTTCGCCGCGAATGGTATCTGTATGATCTCGATAGCCGTCACTGTGCATATAATCGGCTTTGATTCCATATTTAGCATCTTTTTTATGTACAATATCTGTCGCTTTAAGTTGAAAAAAACCGTAACTACCGGCACTTGCCCAAAACGATCTTTGTGCTCTGTCAAGATTAAGCGCATGCACATCAATAACGGCTGCTACAGCATCCGAACCATACAACGCACTGCCTGTTCCTTTGAGTACGTCGATGCTCTCAGCATTTTGATATGTTGTATATGCTAAACCGTTATGATTGAAAAAACCTGAGCTTTGGACAGGGATGCCGTCTTGTAGGAAAAGATAGTATGGTCCGGTGTTTAAGGGCATGCGTATCGCAGTCATATGTCCGATGACCGATCCTGTTTGTTCTATACGTACGCCGCTAATCGAATTGAAAAGATCTTTTTGATAGATCACTTGGTCAAGCTCGATACTCTTTTTATCTTTTTTTTCAATACTCAATGGTTGTTCGAAAAGTGTCTCTTCCAATCCTGTAGCAGTAACACTAATTGTATCGAGTTGGAGATTTTGTGCAGCAGCAAAAGAAACGAGAAGGAAGGATAGAGATATATTCTTTTTCATACGACTCCTTTATGTGAAACTTTTTGGAATCGTAGAAAAAGAGTGTTAAGTTTGTGTTAGGAAAAATTTGGCTGATCAGATTAACAAGTTAGTAATGCTGGAATCCTTCGAGGACTACGAAGCCCTCGAAGCCCTCGAACAGCAAGCTTTTAGTTAGCTTCTATGCAGGCGATGTTGAAATCGTGTGCATCTTTGTCTACATGTGCGAAATCTCTGAAAGCGATTTTAATCTCTTTTGCATTCTGAAGTTTATGAAGCTGTTTTGTATCGATACCAAAGACCTGTGCTATCTCTTCAGGTGTGACTTTCGGTACTTTACGTCGCCTGTGAAGGCTGCCAAAAACTATTTTGTTATAGAGCGCCCAAAAGAGAAAGACAGCGAGGAATAACATAAAAGCCATGATATTTTGGACGATAACCTGCATACCCTCTTCTGACAGGTCGTGCCAGACATTTTCATGAAAGAGGAAATCTCCAAAAACGAACCATAAAACCAAAGTAAAAATCGGTCTGAAAAGATAGATGAAAAGTATCCAAAAGAGCATAGTGATGATGCTATCACGCAGTTTGACCTTTTCATCGAGTGCTCTTTTGTCTTCGATGATGAGTTCTTTGGGGTCAAACATCGTCCGTTCCTATCCCTCTGTCTGGGCTATGCCAGCGAGCTTGGGTGGTTTTTTTCTTCATTAGTGCTCTCACAAAACCCACACTCGTGCTCAATGCGCTCACTATCCAAAAGAAAAAGGGATACCATATTATCCAATAGTAGAATTTGCTCAAACCCTTCTCATAGCGCGAGTCGATCATGAGGCTTATGAAAAATTGGAGTAAAAACGTGGTTCCAAGAACCGTTCCGTAGATGGACGGCGTGAAGGCGAACTCATCCATCGAACCATCGCGTAAGAACGAAACGACAATAATGATGCCCACTAAAATGACGCTGTAGGACCAGATGAGACTCAGGATATACTCTGCGTAGATGCCCCACATCCGACGGGATTTCCAATGAAAAATATCTTTGAAATATTTGAGTATCACTTCCGAACCGCCCTGTGCCCAGCGCAGACGTTGCCTCCACAATCCTCCCAGAGTCTCCGGCACCAACATCCAGCATAGCGCATGTGGCTCGAAGCGTATCTGCCAGTGATCGAGTTCGAGGCGCCAGCTGACGTCTATGTCTTCCGTGACCATATTGGTGTGCCAATAGCCTACACGGTGGAGAGCCGTCTTGCGAAAAGCGGCTATGACGCCGGAGACGGTGAAAATGCGCCCATAGATTCTCTGTGCACGCTTGATAAGGCCGATGATGGCTGAAAATTCACCTACCTGGATTTTGCCCAGGAGTGAAGAGCGGTTGCGTACTCTTGGATTGCCCGTCACACCTCCCACACGTGGGCCGTTGAGAAAATGATGTATAATCCAAAAAATAGCATCTTCATCTAGTATTGCATCTGCGTCGATGGTGACTAAGAATTCACCTTTGCTTGCCAGAGCCGCTGCATTGAGTGCCATAGCCTTGCCCTGGTTCTGTTCGAAATGGATGATGCGCAAATTTGGAATCTTGCGTGCCAGATTTTCCAAAATTTCCCAGGTTCTGTCAGTGCTGCCATCGTCTACTGCGATGATTTCGATGTTAGGGTAGCGATTTTTTGTCAGGTACTCTATCGTCGTGGCGATATGCTTCTCTTCGTTATGGCAGGGTACGAGGATGGAGACGAGGGGATGCTCTGGAAGTTTGGGAGGCTCTAACTCGCCTGTTTCCCAGTGGAAATAGTAGTAGACTGCCCCTATCATCCATATGAAAGCCATATAGAGCGGGTAGTAGTATGAGTAGTTGATGAGATAGTCTACGAATCGTAACTCCATGCCTCTTCCTTATTGCGCAAATGGAAATCTCTGCAACGAAAAACTTCCATAGACCATGTCGAATTTCGGATGATCATGCAAGAAATCGTCGGGATAGTATCCGTAATTTCTCGCTCCGTTGTCTTGCAACAGTCGCATCTCTTTCGCCAACACATCGCTCGCTATTTTTTCTTTTTTGTCCCAGTCGACACTTTGAAGCTCGAAAACCGATTTTTGTAAACCTTCAGGATATTGTTGCACTGTTTTGACAAGATTGGGTAGCCATTTTTCAGGTCTCTGCGCTTTTTCCATATAGGGCATTGCCATAATCGCTACATAATCGTAACTGCGTAGAAACTTTGCAAAATCTTGTGCGAACCAGGTTTTGCTCGAAGGATCTAAAATTACTTGAGCATATATATTGCGTGCAAGCTCTATGGGCATGCGGTAGCGTTCTGTATGTTCGGCTATCTCTTTGGTAAATGCTATGAGGGTGTCTGTTTTATAGTCTGCCCAACGATGCAGTGTATCCGGATTACTACGAAGCGCTTCGATATCTGCTGGTAGGCCATGCTTTTTGTAATCTTCAAGAGCGCTTGCGCTGCAATCTTCGTAGTCGCTCAAATATGCATCGTCGTGAAATAGGATTCCTTCGAAATAGCAGTGTTTGGCAAGATCTTCGTATATGTCGAAAATAACTCTTTTTGTACTAGGATTAAAAATGCTAAGACGTTTATAGTTATGTGTGTCGATCTTTGATTGTTTGGTTGTTGTATCGAACGTATGGACATACCGGGATTTTGGATAGTTGGGTACTTCAAATGCGCTGACAGGCATCCAGGCAAAGACTCGTACGCCGCAACGTGTTTTGAGTTGCCATGCAACACGATCGAATAGGTCTGCACGCATAGGTAGATTTCTATTTGGAAAATAGAGCTCCTGAGCTACGCCGTCTCCATCGGGATCGGCAAATGCTTGCAGATAGACCGTAGTGATATGCATCGCTTTGATGCGATCGAGGAGCATACCCAGATTCTTTTCTTGCTGCATAGGATTAGGATCGTAGATGTAGTCCAAATCCACGTGTACTACGCGTTCGATCTCATTTTCTTTGTGTTGCTTCACATCGGAAATGAAATCTGCAAAAGAGGGGTAGTCTCGAACGAGGACTCTTTTGATCCTTTCGATTTCGTTTACATCCGCATAGCCGTCATCAAGTGTGAACGTCATTTGAAAACCAAGTTTTTTGGCTATCGAAATTGTTACTTTATTATATGCGCCATAAGGCCATACCAAGACCCTTGGAGTGATACCTAGACGTTTTTGAAGAATCTGGATGCTCTGATTCAGGTCGTGTGTGATTCTTTTCTTATATTCCTCATCCGTTTCATATCTCTGGGTAATTTTGTCATAAATGCGATAGACAGCGGCTGGCTGGAGATTGCCTTGAGGGTTGGCTATGATGCCTTTGTGGAGATCGAAGCTGTGAGAAGCTATTTCTACAAGTCTATCCCGGGCTATTGCTCTAAGCTCATTCCAGTTCATAAGGAGAGAACGCTCTTTTTTTCGGTTGCCGTAAAGGAACTCTCCTTTACTTTCTATCCAGCTGCCTACGACAGCCAATACTGCCGGGATTTTGTACGCTTTGAGAATCGGATAGACTTCTGTATAAAATGATTTGTAGGCATCGTCGAATGTGAGCAGTACCGCTTTTGAAGGCAGGGTGTGCTCACCCCTTTTTGCTGCAAATATATCATCGACACTGATAAAACGGTATCCATTTGCCTGGAGCCAATTGAGATGTTGAATGAATGTATGGATATTGATATGCATGATATCGCGACCGGCCGGTTTACTGGAGACATCGTGGTAACAAAGCACGAGAAATTTGTCGCTGGCCAGCAAAGAGAATGTTGCTATAAGTGCTAGAAGCAGCTTTTTCATTGTATTCTCCATGTTAGGTTGAAAAAGAATCTATCGTCCCATTCACCTTTACCGTCGTAAATCCTTCGTGCTCTTTGTACGCCATATGTCAAATCCAAAATATCGTCATATGTCCATCTATGTTCATACGTAAAGGCTTGAGAGGGCTTCGCGTCGAAAGATTTTTGTTTGTAGTAACCTACATCTACTGTAAACGCTTGTGTAAAAGAGTTTTCATATCTTCGCCATGTGTGTAGGAGATTTTCCAGACTCACTCCTATATAACTGTCGCGAGTCGGATTGAAATAGGGGGCATCTTCTTTACTGTTTTTGGACGTATAGAGATTCCAGTAGCTATTAAGTTTGTAGGTAGGTGTGGTGTAGAGACGTCTATAATAGAGCAGATCGACTTCCGTACGATCATTGTCATCGCTAAAGTCCATACGTGATAGCGACAGACTCAATGAGTGCAATTCATTGAAATTGAGATCGATAGATCCGTAGAGTCTATTGGCATAAATATCGTACTTAAGAGCACGCAATGGTGTTTTATCGCTGTAGTACTGATATCCGATGCCGGTGGTGAAGATATCGCACCATCCGTAGCTCAACTCAATTGCAGCGCCCGTTTTGTCCACGCTTATATTTTTAGCAATATAGGTCTCTGCACGCAGTGCATCTTTTTTGTATTCCATTCCTAAACCGTATCGTCTCCAGATCTGTTTGCCTTCTAGTAACCTTGAAGATGCGAAATCATGCAGGACAAAAACGCGATAGTTGTAATCGATGGGAGGAGAGTATAATCTTGTATGGAGCTCCAGGTAGTGTGCTCCTAATTCCGGACTCTCACTCTTTCCATACTCTCCGCTTGTTTTGAGGATGTAACTGTTTTTGTATATTTTATAGATTTTTTTTAGATAGCGCACAGAAAGGTTTTTTGGGTTGCGTTGTTCGAGAGCCTCTACATTTTTAGAAAACTCTCTATATTTCCATAATGTATAGTTGTTCCAAGCCTGTGAAATATCTAAAGCGACACTATTTGGGTCATATCCTTTGGCGAAACGTATCAGTGCGGCAGATTTGCGTGGCCAGCCCCGATCGCGATAGATATTTGAGAGTTCACCTAAAAGATCCACATTGGCAGGAGCTTTCTTAACAAGGAATGTTAGTTTTTCATATGCTTGTGCAAGCAAATCGGCATAGTATCTCGCGCGAGCTGTATCGAGTGCCGTCTCTACTTTGTCGTAGTTTGGCTTTCCACCTTTCCAGATAGGCTCTTTTTTATCCACATCGTCTATCCATTGTATAGCTTTTGTCAATCTGTTGGATTCTACAAGTGCATAGAATTTACCGATTTTTGCTTCGAAAGAGTGAGGATCGATAGTGAGTACTTTTTCATACAAATCGAGTGCTTTGCGAGGCTTACGGTTATAGAGATACGCATCTGCAGCTGCTAGAATTACATATGAGGGAATCTTATTCTCTCTATTTTCTAATTCGTTGTAGAGCTGAATCGTTTCATCCATTCTCAATGCGTCGCGCAGAGCCACGATTTTATCGTAGAGAATTTGGGTTAGAAAAGGTGAATGAGGATATTTTTGTATAAATGTGTCCATCTTTTGGATGCTCTTTTCGATGGAATGAATATGCTCTTGCTCATCCATGGTAGGGTCCACCGATTTCCAGCGAATCCAAAAAGCCATCTCGTCTTTTTTGATACGTTGTAAAAACGGTTGTCCTCCACAATGTGCTTTGCGCTTTTGCATAATTGCTTCTGCACCAAAAGGCATACCTAAAATGGCAAGCATTCGCACTTTTGAACATAGAGCATCGCGGTTGGGTTTGGCGTCGTCGGATTTTTGGTAGTGAACGAAGGCTTTGAAAAAATCACGTTTTTGCTCGTAGAGATAGCCCAAAAGGTAGTGGCGCCTCCATGGGCTTTGAATGTATGCGATCTCTTGCTTTGCCCTTGAGTATCTTTTTGCATCGATAAGCGCGAGAATATATGCGAAACGTACCTCTTCGTTATTCGGAGTTTCCTTTAATATTTTTTCATATAAAGCTGATGCGAGACCGAACCTTTTAGCGTTACGTGCAGATTTGGCAAGGGCGAGGAGCGTGCATTGCGGCCAATGGAGTGATTTGTTATGTTCATAAAGTTTGAGTGCTTCCGTATCTTTTCCACTCCAGCTTAAAACTGCTACATAATCATATATAAAAGGAGTAGAGGAGCGATAATGTGGATAAAGACGTTCAAATATTTCGAGGGACTTGCGTAACTCACCTTTTTTTGCCAATGCTATGGCGTCCTGATAGTCTGAAGCGACGATCGGTATCACCAAGAAGAGCAACAATATGATGTAACGCATTCTTAACTTCTTTATTTAATTAGGTTTTTTTACGACCTATTTACATTATAACCATACATTCTTGATTTATGCTTAAGCACATATACCTTTTTTGGGTAGATGGTCTCTATTTTGATGGAGGAGGTTTACTGTGGAGATAGGACTATTATGTTTGCTCCCACAAGAGGATTTTTACTCTTGTGGTGTATTGTTTTTGGTATGGATGAACTGGTCGTTGAGCTTTTGGATGTAGGATTTGCTTCTTTGTATCAGCTCTTGTAAAGCAGCTTCGATTTTTTTGCTGGACAAAGCTTTAGGAGCCAGCAGGTAGGGACGCAACCAGGAGGTGTGCTTGAGAAAGGCTTGTTTGAGAGACTGCTCTTCGATTTTTTTGGCGATGCTGCCACGCACGAAGGAGCGGAGTTTAAAGTGGAGCACCAATAAGAGCACGATGGCTGCGCCAGTTAGGATGTAGCCCGCATTGGGAATCGGCAATAGGGTGGCGCCGTACCAAGCTAAACCAGCCAGGACTATAGCGAGGAAGATATCGGCTATTG
>WGBB01000067.1 GCA_015494505.1 Nitratiruptor sp.
GGTACCGGGCGATGTGATCATCGGCGCGGATAGCCACACCTGTACCCACGGAGCACTGGGGGCGTTTGCCACCGGAATGGGAAGTACCGACCTAGCCTACGGGATGATCACGGGCAAAAACTGGTTCAAGGTGCCTAGCACCATCAAAGTGGTCTATACCGGCAAGCTCGGCGAATATGTCTACGGAAAAGACCTCATCTTAGAGCTCATTCGCCGCATCGGCGTTGACGGAGCGCTCTACAAGGCACTGGAGTTTACCGGCGATACCATCGAAAATCTCGATATGGATGGACGCTTTAGTCTCTGTAATATGGCCATCGAAGCGGGTGCCAAAAACGGCATTATCGCAGTGGACGAGGTGACGAAGGAGTTCTTGGCGGACAAATCTTTGGCGCGCGAGCCGAAATTTCACTACAGCGACCCAGATGCCGAATATGAAAAGGTGATCGAAATCGATGTGAACGCTCTCGAGCCAGTCATCGCCTTCCCACACCTACCAAGCAACGGCCGCCCCATCAGCGAAGCGGCCAAGATGGATCTCAAAGTCGATCAAGTCTTCATCGGCAGCTGTACAAACGGAAGACTTAGCGACATCGCCATCGCAGCCGAGATCCTCAAAGGGCGCAAAGTGGCACGCCACACCCGCATGATCGTCACGCCTGCGACCCAAAAGATCCTCAAAGAGGCTGAAAAGCGTGGCTACATCGATATCCTCATCGATGCTGGCGCAGTGGTTTCCAACCCAACCTGCGGCGCGTGCTTAGGCGGCTATATGGGGATCCTCGCAGACAACGAACGCTGCGTGAGCACCACGAACCGCAACTTCATTGGCCGTATGGGCGCGCGCACCAGCGAAATCTACCTGGCCAACTCCGCAGTGGCCGCCGCGAGTGCCGTGATGGGCAAAATCGCCGATCCAAGAGAGCTGTAATGGCCAAAATCGATGAAATATAAGAGCATATTGGTGCTCTCAAAAATTATATGAATATCATTATTGCAATCATATTAGCAATTGGAGCCGGTATCTCGAGGCTCTATATTGCAGGCCATATCAATATTCTCTTTTGGATTGGCAGCGCAATGATTATCTTTTTACTTATAATCTTCGCTATAATAGCAAAAGCGCTCCATAAAAATATCGCAAAACTCAAGGATCTTTGATGGAATTTGCCACAATAACGATGGTGATTTTAGCAGTATTATTTATTGCTACATTACTTTATACCACTAAGCAACTCATTTCACTCTAAAGTGATCCTCTTCGATCTCAAAACCCTCGGCACTCTCACCACCGGCTCACTCATCGCGCGCAAAAATCGCTTCCTCGCTACCGCTACAGTCAACGGACAAATCAAAAAAGTCCATATCGCAGACACCGGCAGGCTCGAAGAGATTCTCACGCCAAATCGTGAACTCCTGCTACTTAAGAATCGTCCCGGCCTCAAAACCGACTACACCCTTATAGCTGCTAAAATGGAAGAGGGGTGGGTGCTCATCAACACCAAGCTCCACTCTCCCGTAGCCAAAAAGGCTATCGAAGCGGGGCTTCTTGGTTTTCTACCTAAAAAGGTCCAGACGGAAGCGCGCTTTGGCGATAGCCGCATCGACTTTCTCGCCGATAATATGCTCATCGAGCTCAAAGGCTGCAGCCTCGTAGAAAATAATATCTGCCTCTTTCCCAACGCTCCCACCACAAGAGGTACGCGCCATATCGAAGAACTGATACAAGCCAAAGCGCAAGGCTTCGAGGCAGCCATCCTCATTATGGCGATGCGCAGGTGCACTTGCTTTCGTCCCCACCCTACCCGCGACGAAGCTTTTCGCACGATTTTCCAAAAAGCGCTGCAAGAAGGTGTGCGCTTCTTTGGCTTCTTCATCCGTATCGACGAGGATTTGCACATAGTGTATGATGGAGAGTTGCAGCTTTGCAAAAATTTATGATACAATTGCATCGTCTTTCGGGGTGTGGCGCAGCCTGGTTAGCGCGCTACCTTGGGGTGGTAGAGGTCGCCGGTTCAAATCCGGCCACTCCGACCATTTTCTTCAGATTTCTTTCACTTTTTTCTCCAACGATGCCAACGTAGCTCAGCCGGCTAGAGCACCTGATTCGTAATCAGGAGGTCACGGGTTCGAGTCCCGTCGTTGGCTATGGTATAATCGCTCTATGAATCGATTCAATATCCCTTGCGTCATCTTCGCCGGCGGCAAAAGCAGCCGTATGGGCAAGGACAAAGCGCTCCTGCCTTTTAACAACAGCACCCTCATCCGTTATCAATACGAACGCCTCGTGCCGCTCTTTAGCGAAGTGGCGATATCCACAAAGAGCGACAAATTCGATTTCCGCGCACCCCTTATCCTCGATAGCAGCGACATTTTCGCTCCCACACCGGCGTTTTTGGATATTATTGCACAGTTTAACGAGTTTTTCGCACTCGCCGTGGATACCCCCTTCGTGGATGAAGAGGTGATAGCAAGACTCTACGATGCAGCCGTGAAACACCCCACCAAAGACGCCATCGTGGCCAAAACAGACTACCCCCATCCCCTCGTGGCAATCTATCGCAAAAGCATCCTGCCGCATCTACAAAGAGCACTCGAAGAGGGCAATTACAAACTCAACGCCATTATCCGCCAAGCCGACACGCTCTTTGTGGAGTTTGATGAGGAAGAGAAGTTTTTCAATATCAACTACCCCGAAGATTTTACAAAAGCGAAAAATATGCTATAATTGCACCGCTTGACCCCTTAGCTCAGCTGGTAGAGCAACTCCCTTTTAAGGAGTGGGCCGTTGGTTCGAATCCAACAGGGGTCACCACTTCTTCTAAAAATGTATCTGCAATCCGCCTGAAACTACCGATCTATTTTTAATCTCCTCAAAATCGAAACGGAGAGCAAGATTCCTTTTGAGTCGATACGTAATATCGAAAGTCACTTGATTAAAATGCTTCTTGGTTTTCGGCTCAAACTGTCGGTTGAGTTTCATTCTGGCCTGCACATCGCTCCAAGACAATATCCACTGCATCTCAGGTGAAAGCAGGACATTCTGTTTATCGGTATGAAAAGAGATGTTGCCCATAAGAGCGAGTGTACTATGTGTTGTAACGTCATAGCTTTTCCCTAACGCCAAATCCATATAGTAGTCGTTTGTATAGTACACTTTAGACTGATACCCTGCGGCTATTCTCCAGCTAAAACTCTTATCCAAAAGGCTTGGAATATCGTATTTGCTAAATTTTTCGATATTTATGAGTCGAAACTCGCGCACGAATGCGTGCTTTTTGTCTTTGGCAAGTGATGCATTGAAGATTTCTAAAATATCATTATCCATTTTCCAAGAATAGGGACTATAAAAAAGATAGAAGTAGCCGTTCTTTTGAGAAAGGTTATTACCGTATGCCAATCCCAAAAGAGAGGGCTTATCCAAAAGATGCGGCGGTTTTTCCGCAAATGTAAAAGATTTTTCCGATGAAGGCGGTAGCAAAATTCGCTTTTTCATAGCTTGGTATTTCAAAAATTTCACTCTTTTACTTCCTGCATTTTTTAACCAAAGATAATCATAGTACGAAAGCAAAAAGTTGAGTATTTCGCTTTTGTCGTGTACGGAACAATGATCCAATAAATCGAGATTGTAATTTTGTGCGACTATAGCAAATAAAATTTGGCGCTGTTTTTGAGACAAAAATCGGTATTTTTGATACAGTACCTTTTTTGCGGATGCGTGATAGACTACTTTTTCGACCGCTCCCTCCTCTTCTAAAGCGAATACCGCTTCTACGGGAAGATACCAAAGCCTATTGGATACGTGCAATGATCGACCTAAAGCTATTTCGAGCGCACGTGCTACCTCATATCCGCAGTTTTGATTTAAAAAAAAGTATTGAAATTTTTTATGGAGCAGCTCCCAAAGATGCAAGCGAAAATAGAGTATTTGCTCTTTTGTCATTTTCAAACGATATTCCCACATATCGCGTTGTTCCAAAGAGGTGTAAACTAAATCGTTTGCATAGAAATACTTATCCGTAAATCGCGCGTCGTATCGGCCAAACAGTCCTCTATAGATATAAAGAAAGATATTTTCGTTTTTCGGGACATCCGCCCCGTAACTTATAGCAAGATCGAAAAGATCGCTCTTCATATTCTCACCGGTATTCAATTTGATAAACAAGTGACCAAAAGAGGAGGCCGGGTTGCCGAGATATCCCGTCACAAAAATCAGACTAACCGATCGTACCGGTGTCTTTTGTAAACTTTGCCGCAAATAGGTGCAATGTGGATTTACAATGGAATAATGGGGTAAATGCAATGTTTTATGCAGCCAGAAGTACCTTGCCGGGAACCTGCATATCGGATGGTCATTGGGATTTTCATATTTCGAAAAAGGTTCGAAATAGGCTTGAAGGGTGGCTTTGAGTTCGTGATATGGATCAACCATCCCATCTTTTGCCAAGAAAAAAGATGGATCCCTTATTTCACTCTTGCCGTTATAAAAATATAAAAGCTGCAGCCATTTGCCCTCTTGAGCCAGCTGGCGTAACCGACTATCGTCGTAAGGGGTTGCAAAGAGCGCAAGCTTAACGAGGATAATTGCGATCGAAACTCGCAAGAAAAACGATAAACGAGGAAGCATGGCTAAGAGAAGATTCTCTTAGCCTATAGAAAGAGCGATGTTGTAAAGTTTTTCGACTTTTTGATAACGACTCATTTTTTCATATTGGGGGTCGCTGATTATTTGAGCAAATTTTTTGCGAAGTTCGCTTTTATATTTCTCTTTGGAAATATTGGTGCCTTTTGTAGCGATTTGTGCTAGCGCATCGAAATATTTTCCATCGCCGATAGAGATCTCTTTTTCCAGTTTTTCATAAGATTTTTGGATAAATGCCGCAGTTTCGGCTCTTTTATTGGCACACGTATTGTCTGAAGAAAAGTACGATGTACTTGCCGTCGTTCCCAAGTCCCAAGTGATGTTTGTAACTACTGCTAAAATATTTGCAGTGTTTTTATCCTTTACCGTTGAACCGATGATACCACCCAAACCACACTCTGTATAGATTTTCCCAAAATCCGCTTCTTTAGCCTGGGCTGTGGCAATCACGGCTAGCGCAGCGATCGAACTTACAAGCAACTTTTTCATAGGAACCTCCATAAAAATTATTTATACATTTTGATTGTAAGGAATTAATTCTTAAATGGAAGTAAATGAAACATTTTTGCAACATTTGCAAAAAACAAAGATGAGAATTGGTACAATTAAACACAATTTTGCTGCAAGGATATAAAATGGTTCGTCACATCGTCTTCATGAAGTTTCCCGATTTTTCACTGGCGCAAGAGGCGAAGGAGAAGCTTCTTAGCATGAAAAACAATATCGACGAGCTCGTAGATATCGAAGTAGGAATAGACTTTGGCCGCAGTGAGCGCAGCTTCGATCTGGCGCTGGTGACCACGTTTGAAAGCAAAGAAGATTTAGACAAATACCGCGTCCATCCCTACCACCAAGAGATCGTCAAGTGGCTCAAAGCCAACGAAACCGAAACGAAAGTGGTGGATTATATGATATAATATGCACATAAATGCTCCCGATAGCCCGCGGCTATTTCATAAAAGCTTTGCCGGCCCGGGAGCAGTGTAAGGTCTTTACGTGTTTATTCGTGTAGCGATTCTAGTAGATGCCGAATTTTTTCTTAAGCGTTATCGAACAATTTTTAAAAATTTTCCTGAACTTCTTACACCTGAATCTACTGCAAAAAGCCTCGTTGACCAAGCTTTACGCCATATACAAAAACCAAATCAAGATCCATATCATCCTCCGGAACATCTTTATAGAATATTCATTTATGATGCACCTCCGATGCAAAAGAGAATACATCACCCCTTAACAAAACAATCACTTCATTTAGCCACAACACCAGAAGCTACATTTCGCAAAAAATTTCATGAACTTTTGATGAAAAAACCAAACATATCACTTCGTTTTGGCTATTTAGATGAAAAAAATGCACACTGGCGCATAAAAAAGCCAATTTTAACTGAACTCCTCAAAGGTAAACGAACTTGGGACTCACTCAGCGAAAACGATTTGGAGTACTATGCAAAACAAAAAGGTGTCGACATGAAATTAGGTCTCGATATCGCGACACTCACCCATAAAAAATTAGTAGAAAAAATCGTTCTCATTTCAGGAGACAGTGACTTTGTACCTGCCGCAAAACTTGCAAGACGTGAAGGCATAAAGTTTGTTCTCGATCCTATGGGTCAGCCAATCAAAGAAGATCTGCAAGAGCATATCGATTGGCTCAAAACTACTGTAAATTTTCCAAGGAAATAGTAAGGAAATAGTAATGAATCTCACACACCTCGATGAAAAGAAACGCCCTAAGATGGTGGACGTGGGCGCAAAAGATGAGACTGAACGCGTCGCAGTGGCCAGCGGCATCATCCAGATGAGTCGCGAAGCGTACGATGCCATCATCAACCAAACAGTCAAAAAGGGTGCGGTGCTCCACACCGCCGTCATCGCTGCCATCATGGGGGCCAAAAAGACACCCGATCTCATCCCGATGTGCCATCCGCTGTTGCTTACATCCATCAACTGCGACGTAGAGGAGCTCCCAGACCTCCCCGGTTTCAAACTCACCGTCACCTGTAAACTCAAAGGGCGCACAGGCGTGGAGATGGAAGCACTCACGGGCGTGAGTGTGGGGCTGCTCACCATCTACGATATGGTCAAAGCGATAGACAAAGGGATGGTGATAAAAAATATCCAGTTGGAGCGCAAAAGCGGCGGTAAAAGTGGAGATTTTATTAGAGATTAGACATTAGTCATTAGACATTGGTCATTAGCGAAATTTTTTCAA